>DATMTH010000063.1:0-27860 GCA_035564915.1 Rhodanobacter sp. | reverse complement strand
GAGCTTGCGCTGCAGATCGCCGCTGTCGCTGACGACCATGTGCACGCGCTGCATCCCCGCTGGCAACTTGACGTTCTCGCGCAGATGGAAGCCGCAGGCACTGAGGGCAAGCCCGGCGAGCAGCAGCAACGCGATCCGGATCGGGTGACCCGTCTTGATCAGACTCATGGTTCTCATCCTGCGACGATATTGACGATCTTGCCGGGTACCACGATGACCTTGCGCACGCTCAAGCCTTCGAGGAAATGCATCACCTGAGGCTGCGAACGCGCCAGCGCCTCGGCCTCCTCCTTCGAGGCATTCGCCGCCACTTCGATGGTAGCGCGCAACTTGCCGTTGACCTGCACCGCCAGGGTCACCGTATCGCGCACCAGCGCGGCAGCGTCGACCTGCGGCCATGGCTGATCTTCCAGCACGGTCTCGGCGTGACCGAGCACCTGCCACAACACGTGGCTGATGTGCGGCACGACAGGGTTGAGCAGCAACACCATCGCCTCCAGTGCCTCGTGCCGCACGGCCCGGCCCTGCTCGCTCTGGTCGCTGAATTTGCCCAGCGCGTTCAGCAGTTCCATCAGGGAGGCAATCGCGGTGTTGAAGGCGTGGCGGCGACCGAAATCGTCACCGACCTTCTGGATCGTTTCGTGCAACTGGCGGCGCAAGGTTCGCTGCGCGTTGTCGAGCCTGGCCGGATCGGTTCGCGGGTGGTCCGGCTGCGCCACGTGCGTGGTCACCTCGCGCCAGAAGCGCTTGAGGAAACGTGCCATGCCTTCGACGCCGGCCTCGTTCCATTCCAGCGACTGCTCCGGCGGGGCGGCGAACATCGAGAACAGGCGCACGGTATCGGCACCGTACTTGCCGACCATCGACTGCGGGTCGACGCCGTTGTTCTTCGACTTGGACATCTTCTCGGTGCCGCCTATCCCCACCGGCTGGCCGTCGGCCTTGTGCACGGCGCCGGTGACATGGCCCTTGTCGTCGCGCTGGATCTGGACATCGGCGGGGTTGATCCAGTCTTTCGAGCCGTCGTCGTTGTCGCGGTAGAACGTGTCGGCGATCACCATGCCCTGGCACAGCAGGTTGGTGGCCGGTTCGTCCGACTTCACCAGGCCTTCGTCGCGCAGCAGCTTGTGGTAGAAGCGGAAATACAGCAGGTGCATGATCGCGTGCTCGATCCCGCCGATGTACTGGTCGACCGGCAGCCAGTGATTGGCGCGTTCGTCGATCTGGCTGACCGCGCCGGGGCTGGTGTATCGCGCGTAGTACCAGCTCGACTCCATGAAAGTATCGAAGGTGTCGGTCTCGCGCTCGGCCGCGCCGCCGCACGTCGGGCAACGGGTCTTGCGCCACTCGGGGTCGGCCTTGATCGGTGACTGCACGCCGGAGAACGCCACGTCTTCGGGCAGGAGCACCGGCAGCTGGTCTTCCGGCACCGGCACGTCGCCGCAGCTTGCGCAACGAATGACCGGAATCGGGCAACCCCAGTATCGCTGGCGGCTGACGCCCCAGTCGCGCAGGCGGAAGTTGACCCGACGCTGGCCACGCCCTTCGGCTTCCAGCCGGGTCGCCAGCGCATCCAGTGCCTGCGCGAAATCGAGGCCGTCGTATTCACCCGAATTCACCAGGATCCCGCGTTCGGTATAGGCACCCTGCTCAAGGATGCGCTGCTCGAACTGCTCGATCTGCTCGACCGCGCTGCTGATTTCGTAGGCATCGGTACTGCGGCCGCTCAGCGCTGCCCGTACCGGATCGGCACCCACGCCTCTGGACAGGTCGTGCTCGATCGCATGCAGCGCATCGACCACGCTGCGATCGACGATCACCATGCGAATCGGCAGGCTGTAACGCCGGGCAAACTCCCAGTCTCGCTGATCGTGCCCGGGCACCGCCATGACCGCGCCGGTGCCGTAATTCATCAGCACGAAGTTGGCCACGTACACCGGCAGTTCGTCGCCGCTGATCGGGTGGATCGCACGCAGGCCGGTATCCATGCCGCGCTTTTCCTGGGTCTCCAGCTCCGCTTCGGAGACACCACCCTGACGCAACTCGGCGATGAACCCGGCCAACTGCGGTCGCGCCTGTGCCGCGTACTGGGCCAGCGGGTGTTCGGCGGCGATCGACAGGAAGGTCACGCCCATCAGCGTGTCCGGACGCGTGGTGAACACGGTCAACGGCGCGACCGCCGCGCCATTGTCGTTCACATCGAAACGGATCTCGAGGCCTTCGGAGCGGCCGATCCAGTTGCGCTGCATGGTCTTGACCGCATCCGGCCAGCCCGGCAGCGCATCCAGGCCGTCCAGCAACTCCTGCGCGTAGTCGGTGATCTTCAGGAACCACTGCGGAATCTCGCGCTTTTCCACCAGGGCACCGGTACGCCAGCCGCGGCCGTCGACCACCTGCTCGTTGGCCAGCACGGTCTGGTCGATCGGATCCCAGTTCACCACCGAATTCTTGCGGTAGGCCAGGCCCTTTTTCATCAAGCGCACGAACATGCGCTGCTCGTGCACGTAGTAATCGGGCCTGCAGGTGGCGAATTCGCGCGACCAGTCGATCGCGTAGCCCATCGCCTGCAGCTGGCCGCGCATGTGCTCGATGTTGGCGTAGGTCCACTTGGCCGGCGCGGTCCTGTTCTTGATCGCGGCGTTCTCGGCCGGCAGGCCGAAGGCATCCCAGCCCATCGGCTGCAACACGTTCTTGCCGTTCATGCGCTGGAAACGGCTGATCACATCGCTGATGGTGTAGTTGCGCACATGGCCCATGTGCAGCGCGCCGGAGGGATACGGCAGCATCGACAGGCAGTAGAACTTCGGTCGCGGATCGTCTTCGTGCACCTCGTAGGCATGCCGCGCATTCCAGTAGCTCTGCGCCGCCGATTCCACGTTCTGCGGTGCATAGCCCTGCAGCGTGGATTCACCCTGCTCGGAGGGGTTCGGGTCTTGAATGTCCTGCATGATTCCGCTGCCGTGATACGAGGGACGCAGGCCGGTTCGAGCGGACTGCGGGGAACTGGGCAGACTAGCCCAGCATGGGCCGTCCGCCAAGTCATTCGCGCTCAGTTTGAGGGGCAACTGGCGTCCTGACCGGCATCAAGCGACCGTGCCACGGCGGCAATCTGCTCCGCCAGGCGACTGATGGCGCGCTGGTGGCCTTGTAACAGTGCCGCGTAACCCGGGCCGACGGTTTCCCTGATGCGGCTGGAACAGGCCAGCATGTGATTGCCCGAGGCATGCATCACGCGAACGCTCCAGGCGCCATCGATCAACGCGTAGCTGCCCGGCTGCGAGTCGAACCGGCGCAGATCCAGCTTGATCCGCAACGTCGGCTCATGGTTGCCGGGCAAGCCGCCGACATCCTGGCCCGGCAGCGCGTGCACCAGGTCGATCGACAGTGCATTGCGTATTTCGTCGCCAAGCGGGGCGATCCAGCGCTCGCCATCGAGCAGGGCCACGCCCTGCCCGCCCTGGCGCACCACCAGTTGCGGTTGATCGACCTGCGCCGGCACCCCGACCGGCAGCAATTCAAAGCGCAGCGAGGCCGCCGGGCTGGCGGCAGTGGCGGCGTCCGTCGCGGCGGCCGGCACCAGCGTGTAGTAATGCAATGGTGCCGAGGCGCAGGCGGCCAGCAGCAGGGCAACGCCCGCAACAGGCAGCCAGGTGGCGATACGGATCATGGTGTGCTCCCTTGCTTCGGTTGGCCGTCCGTCGCTGGCGGGGCCGGCCTGGCATCCGCTCGCCGGCCGCGCAGCAGCGCCTCCGGATGACCGCCCAGATAGTCGGAAAGTACGCGCAGCGAACGCGCCATCCGCTGCACTTGCTCCAGCGTGGCGCCGAGATTCTGCTGCAATGGCGAATCGCCGGACAACGCCTGGTTGGCTGTGCCCATGGTGGTCTGCACACCGTGCAGGGTGTCGTTGAAGGCAGGCAAGGTCTTGCCGTTGACCTGCTCGATCGTGGCATGCAGTGCAGCCAGCGTGTGATCGAGGTTCTTGCCGATGCTGTCGAACGGCACCTTGTCGAGTTTGTCGACGATGTCGGCCAATTGCTCCTGCAGCTTGTCGAAGCTGCCGGGCACGGTCGGTATCGTCACCGGCCTGGCCTGCGGATCGAACACCACTTTCCGTGCATGCGGCACGAAATCCAGCGCCACGTACAACTGCCCGGTGAGCAGGTTGCCGGTGCGCGCCTGCGCACGCAGGCCATGTCCGATCAGCCGTACCAGCAATTGCGACAGATCGGTATTCTCGCCACGTGCCTTCGCCAGTGCCTCCAGCTTGTCGTAGGCCCTGCCCAGGCGTTGCGGATAGACCACCGCGCCGACCAGCACCGGAAAACGTTGCGTCTGCTCGTCGTAATCCAGCCGCACCGATACCACCTTGCCGATATTGATGCCGAGGAACTCCACCGGTGCATCCACGGCAAGCCCCCGCACCGACTGCTCGAAGCGCATGCGGATGTAGTGCGGCTCGCCATCCGGTGGCGCCATCGCCGTGGTCTGGTCGTCGAACAGCTTGTAGCTGGTGTCTTCGGCAGCGGGGGTGTCGTCGTGCGGCCCTGGCGGATCCTGGAAGGCGATGCCACCGGCCAGCACCGATGCCAGCGACTGCGTGTTGAGCTTCAACCCGTTGGCCCCCACCGACAGATCCACGCCGCTGGCATTCCAGAATCGGCTCGACGTGGTGACGAACTTGTCGTTCGGGCCATCGATGAAGATATGCAGGGACACGCCCTTGCCGTCCTTGTCCAGCTCGTACGAGGCCACCCTTCCGACCTGGATACGCCGGTAATAGACCGGCGAACCGACGTCCAGTGACCCCAGGTCGTCACTGTGCAACACGAAGCTGCGCCCGGGCGCGCCATGATTGACTGCCGGCGGTATCTCCAGCCCGCGGAAAGCATCCTCGGGTTCGCTCGAATCGCCCACATCGGCACCGATGAAGGCACCGGACAGCAAGGTATCGATGCCCGACACGCCACCCAGCCCGATTCTCGGGCGCACGACCCAGTAACGGGTGCCCTTGGTGGCGAAGCTGCTGGCACTTTTCTCCAGCGCCACCGACACCAGCACATGGCTGCGATCACTGCTGAGGTGGATCTTCTTGACCCGACCGATCACCACGTTCTTGTATTTCACCGGCGTCTTGCCGGCATCCAGCCCTTCGGCGCTCTGGAAACTGATGGTGATCTGCGGGCCCGCCTGCAACCAGCTGTTGACCACCAGCGACACGCCGATCAGCGCGGCCAGCACCGGTATCAGCCAGATCAGCGACGCGTTGAAGCGACGTCGCTTCACCACCGGCCGGGGCAGTTCCTCGCGATCAGGGTGATTGTGTCCGTTGCCGCTGTCATCAGTCATCAGTGTTCCTGCCGTCCCAGATCAAGCGGGGGTCGAAGCTCATCGAGGCCAGCATGGTCAGCACCACGGTCAGGCCGAAGAAAATCACGCCGGGCAAAGGTTCGACCCGACTCAAGACACTGAACCGCACCAGCGCGGTCAACAACGCCACCACGAACACGTCCAGCATCGACCAGTAGCCGATGAATTCCACCAGCCGGAAAAGTCTGGCGCGCTGCGGCCTGGCCCAGTCACTGCCCATGCGGCTGCTCAGCAGCAACAGGCCCAGGGCCAGAAACTTCAGCATCGGCACCACGATGCTGGCGGTGAACACGATCACCGCCAGATCCGGCGAGCCCTTGGTCCACAACTCGACCACACCGCTGATGATGGTGTTGTCGTCGATGTCGTTCAAGCTGGCCGTGCGCATGATCGGCAGCACGTTGGCCGGAATGTACAGAATGAAGGCGGCGATCAGCAGTGCCCAAGTACGCGCATAGCTGTTCGGCTTGCGCCGATGCAGGCTGGCACCGCAGCGTGGGCAGGCGATCGGCACGTCATCCCGCGACACCGCCTCGTCGCGGCATACCTGCCCGCATACGTGGCAGCCGATCAAGCCGAGCTCGGCAGCGCGCGGCAACGCGCTCATGCCTGCTTCCCCCGGGTAAGTTGCCAAAGCTGACGCAGGTCGACCCCGGCAAAGATCGTGATCAGCAGGGTCAGCGCGGCGTAGGCGTAGATGCCCGGGTCGGCGACCACATCGAAATAGTTGTGCGCCTTGACGATCGCGACCAGCGCGCCGAGCACGAACACTTCGCTCATCGTCCACGGCCCCAGATAGTGCAGCCCCACCATCATCCGCACAAACCCCGGCGCACGTTTGCCGTGACGTGCGAACCACAACAGCCAGCCGAGTACCAGCATCTTGGTCAGCGGGAAGAAGAACAGGGTGAAGGCCGCCAGCACGGACACGACCTGGGCCTGCTGCTGCCACATCGTGACGATCATGCCCCACAGTGTGGTGGCGCTGTACTGGCCGTTCAGCCCCAGCGTCACGATCGGCCACATGTTCGCTTGCACGAACACGATCAGCGCGGTCAGCACCAGTGCCAGCATGGCATTCACGCTGAGCCGCTGATGGCGCTCCAGCTCGGCATTGCAGCGCGCGCAGCGTGCCACGTCGCCACGCACGAGCGCGCGCCGCCGGTAAACCGTATCGCAGTGTTCGCAGATCAGCAGTGCATCCGCTGCGCCTGTGTCCATGCCTTCGATGCCTTGATCCAAACGGGCGAGGGGCCGATTCTCGCAAATCCTTCGTGAACGTGCAGATCGGCTTGATATGCTGGACATTACCCTGATCTGTAGCGACATCCGCCGAACTGGAGCCATCCGTGACCAACACCCCCTCTGTTTCCCATGTGTTCGATGTGGATCAGCAAACTTTCGAAGCCGACGTGCTGCAGGCGTCGCTGACCACGCCGGTGCTGGTGGATTTCTGGGCGACCTGGTGCGAGCCCTGCAAGACGCTCGGACCGATGCTGGAAAAGCTTGCCGCCGAATACAACGGCGCGTTCCGGCTCGGCAAGGTCGACGTCGACAGCCAGCAGGAACTGGCCGGCATGTTCGGCATCAAGAGCATCCCGACCGTCATGCTGGTCAAGGACGGCCAGGTGCTCGATGGTTTCGCCGGTGCCCTGCCCGAGGGACAGTTGCGCGAGTTCCTGTCGCGTCACGTGCAGCCGCTGGAAGGCACCGCATCCGGCGAAACTGCGGATGAGGTCGAAGCGGAAACACCCGAACAGGCGATCAACCGGATACAGCAGGAGATCGCCGCCAGCCCCGACAAGGCCGAGTTGAAACTCGACCTCGCGCTGGCGCTGATGCATGCCGGCCAGGCCGAGGCTGCCGAGGCCGAACTCACTGCCCTGCCCGCCAACCTCGCCACCGATGCACGGGCCGTGCGCCTGCGCAGTGAGCTGGAACTGGCCCGTGCCCTGCACGACGCACCTGATCTGGCCGCCTTGCAACAGGCCGTAACGGCCAGCCCGGACGACTGGGCGGCACGCGACCAGCTTGGCGTGCGGCTGTTGCTGGAAGGCGATGCCGAAGCCGGGCTCGAACAGTTCCTTGTCATCCTGCAGAAGGCCCGCGACTGGAACGACGGCCAGGCGAAGAAGCGCCTGCTGGCGGCCTTCGCCACCCTGGACGATGCCGACCTCGTCGGTCGCTATCGGCGGCGGATGGCTTCGCTGTTGTTCTGAACATCCAAACCATACTATCGCGTATGTTAAGGTAAGATGGCGTGCTCCCCACCCGACGAAGCTCAGCATGCGCGCCTCCACCTTCCGCCACCTGCTCAACCTGTGGCCGCCATTCCTGTTCAACGCGATCCGGCTGCAGTCGCTCAGCGACGACTACAGCGAGGCCACCGTAGTGCTGCGGCTGCGGCCGTGGAACCGCAACTACGTCAAGAGCCAGTTCGGCGGCAACCTGTTCGCGATGGTCGACCCGTTCTGGATGTTGCTGGCGATGCATCAGCTCGGCAATGAATATTACGTGTGGGACAAGGCCGGCACGATCGACTTCGTGGCACCCGGCTACGAGCATGTCTACGCCGAATTCAAGCTGGAGCCAGCCGTGGTCGACGAACTGCGCGTTGCCGCCGCCGGTGGCGAAAAAGTGCTGCACTGGTTCGAGACCGAGGTGAGGACCGCGTCCGGCAAGCTCATCGCGGTGGTGCGCAAGCAGATCTATGTGCGGCTGAAGCCACGAGCCCGTTGAACCACTTGGCTTCCAGCTCGTCTCGTGCAGGAGCGCACCCACGCGAGGGTGTCGACGAGGCTTGCATGTTGGAGCAGCTTCAGCCGCGATGCTTTTTTCCGAACATCATCAAGAGCATCGCGACTGAAGCCGCTCCGACAAACACCGCTGGCTCACTCGCTTTCGAAACGGGCGATTTCTTCCAGCATCGATTCCGCCTTGCGCACGGCGCTGCCGGCGAAGTTGTTCTCCAACCAGTGGCGATAGCCAGCGCGACGGATCAGCCAGTACGCCACCACTGCCAGTGACAGCGAAACGATCCCGCTGAGGACGAGATTCACAGCAAGCCCGGGAGCATGGCTCCAGTAGTCACCGCCCCATTGATCGAAGTCGTACTGAATCAGCATGAGCATCGCCGGCACCCATACGACACTGCCCAGCACGGCGAACAACGGCGCTTCCACGCGCACCCGCCATGTGCGCAAGCGGGCAAGACGGCGCTGGATCTCGAGCACCGGCGCAGCATGGTCGATACCCTGCAACTGGAGCAGCAACCAGCCGGCAAAGGCCACCATCAAGGTGCCGAAAATCTGCATCGCGATACCGCAAACCATCTGGTGCAACACACCCGGATGCGTGGTCCAGAATGAAATGCCCCAGAGCATCGTGGCGATGCCGAACCCCAGTTGCACCGACTGCCCCCAGACCAGCGGCCGCAAGCCGCGACGCACACGGTCCATGCCCTGGTGATGGTGTATCCGCCGATACAGCGATGTCTGCTCGGCCAGTTGTCGATCCAGCTGCTGCCACGCCTGCTTCATGTCTTCAAGTTCCATGGTTCATGCTCCGACGGTTTGCGCCACAGCCATCTGGCTGCGCAGCTTCTGTTTGATGCGGCTGATCTTGGTCGCCACGCTGGTTTCGCTGATACCGAGGATGCTGGCCACCTCGGCGTAGCTGCGGTCTTCCAGGTAAAGCAGGATCAAGGCGCGGTTGAGCGGATCGAGCTGGCCGATGAACGCATACAGCTCGATCCGCCGCTCATCCGGTTCGACCATCGCCTCGCCACCCGCCACCGTTTCCAGGTGATGCAGCTGCAACGGTTCAAGGCGATCTGCCTGTGACCCTCGTTGTCGCCTTGCCTGCGAGATCGCCACGTTCAAGGCGATCCGGTACAGCCAGGTCGAAAACTTCGCCTGCTTTTCGTCATAGCGGCCGAACGATCGCCACAGCTGCACGCAGATCTCCTGCGCCAGGTCCTCGCGGTCGGCGGCACTCCGGCTGTAAAGAGCAGCCACCTTGAACACGATGCGGCGATGCTCGTGCAGCAGTGTCTCGAAGTGTTGCTGGTGTTGCCTCGTCGTCATGGATAGCCACGCCCCTGGTTCACCTCATGATTCGCAAGGCGGCGAAAAAAATCACACCGGCACGGATATCGCCCCTTTCCACCACATTCAGATCACCGAGACAGGCGGGTAGCCACGCCCTTCGCGCTTCGGCTGGTAGCAAGCCGTCGTCCGATGGAATGCTTCGTCGGCATTCTCCTCGCGCCATCCCGGCAACCCGGCCAAGGGTAGCGGACGCAGCTCCAGTGGGTCGTTGAGCCATTGGCCATCGGCAATCACCCGGGCAGATTCGCTACGGACGATGTCCATGGATGCCGTCTCCGACTGGAATACCAGCGCCTTGCCGACCAGCAAGCTGGCCGGATTCAGGGCGAGCTCAAGCAAGGCATGCCCGAACAGTTCCAGTTGAATCGTTCCATCGAGCCATGCCTGCCGGTGCCGCCAGAACAGGCCGTGCCAGTCGTGCACATCCCACAACGCCAGCAATGCCGGATCGCGCAGCAACACGATCACCCCGCCCTCATCGAACTGGGTCAGCGCATATTGCGAGCGTGAGCGCTGGCGCGGGCCCATATGGGCGATCTCGGCGATCTGACGCCGGTTGAGTGCCTGCTTGAGGTCTGGGTAGCGCAGCCAGATCAGCGCATTGAGCAGGTCGTGCCAATTGTGCTCACGGGTGGCTATCTGGCCATGCTCGGCGATGCGCTGCTCATAGTGCAGACGGTCGGCAAGCAGCACGGGTGACTGTGCCACGAAATGCTGCGCGGCCTGTGCTGGAAGATGCGCGTTGAGCTGACTGATCGACGGCCACGCCTCGCCCTCCAGCAGGCCTGCGTAGTCGCGCCATGCCGCCAACGGCATCCGGCCGAACACCGAGCGGTCGACACTGCCGCGTGCTGGCGCCACATAGCGCACGGCAGCGTCAGATCACGGCGAGTTTCGGATGCGCCAGCCGCGCATGCAGGTCATGTTCGCCGGCGTCTTCCACCACCACCTCGACGAACTGGCCGGGCTTGAGTTTCTGCCCGTCCGCGATCAGCACGGTGCCGTCGATCTCCGGCGCATCGGCCGCCGAACGTGCCACGGCGCCGTCGGCGCCCGCTTCGTCGACCAGCACCTTGATGGTGCGGCCGATCCTGGTCTGCAGTTTGGCGGCGGAGATTTCCGCCTGCACCGCCATGAACTGTTCCAGCCGATCTTCCTTCAACTCCTCGGGCACCGGGTCGGGTAGCTCGTTGGCCCTGGCGCCATCCACCGGCGAGTAGGCAAACGCACCCACGCGGTCGAGTTTTGCCTCGCGCAGGAAGTCGAGCAGCTCCTCGAACTCCGCATCGGTCTCGCCCGGAAAGCCAACGATGAAGGTGCTGCGGATGGTCAGCTCGGGCACCACCTTGCGCCAGTTGTTGATGCGCTCCAGCGTCTTGTCGATGTTGCCCGGACGTTTCATCAATTTGAGGATGCGCGGGCTGGCGTGCTGGAACGGGATGTCCAGGTACGGCAGCAGCTTGCCCGCGGCCATCAGCGGCATCAGTTCGTCCACGTGCGGGTACGGGTAGACGTAGTGCAGCCGCGTCCACACGCCGAGTTCGGACAAGCCATCGCACAACTCGGTCATGCGCGTGCGATAGGTCTTGTCGCGCCACTGGCGTTCGGCGTACTTCACGTCCACGCCATAGGCGCTGGTGTCCTGCGAGATCACCAGCAGCTCTTTCACGCCACCCTTGACCAGCCGCTCGGCCTCCAGCAGCACTTCGTCGACCGGGCGCGATACCAGGTTGCCGCGCATCGACGGGATGATGCAGAAACTGCAGCGGTGATTGCAGCCCTCGGAAATCTTCAGATAGGCATAGTGCTTCGGAGTCAGCTTCACTCCCGTGTCCGGCACGATGTCGATGAACTTGTTGCGCTTCGGCGGCAGCGCCGTGTGCACCGCGCTCATGACGCTGGCATAGTCCTGCGGGCCACTGATCGACAGCACGTCGGGATAGGCTTCGCGAATCAGCCCGTCGCGCTTGCCCAGGCAACCGGTGACGATGACCTTGCCGTTCTCGTTGAGGGCGGTGCCGATCGCATCCAGCGACTCCTGCACCGCCGCGTCGATGAAGCCGCAGGTATTGACCACCACCGCGTCGGCGGCGCCGTAGCTGGGCACGATCTCGTAACCTTCGACCTTCAACTGGGTGAGAATGCGTTCGGAGTCGACCAGCGCCTTGGGGCAGCCGAGGCTGACGAAACCGATCTTGTGTGCTGCCTGCGACATGACGAGGTCACCTGAAAAACGTTCACGGAACAGCCGATTATACGTGAGCACCGCCCGCCTGCCCGCACCGGCTAACATCAGCCATGGCAACCAACCGGGACAAACAGCATGGGCCAGCACATCAATCTACCCACCGGCGGCACCCAGTGCATCGGTGCCTACATGGCCCAGGCGGCCGGCAAACCGAAAGGCGGGCTGGTGGTGATCCAGGAAATCTTCGGCATCACCGCCCATGTGCGCAGCGTGGTCGACCGCTATGCCGGGCTCGGCTATACCGCGATTGCGCCGGCGTTCTTCGATCATCTGGAAACCGGGGTGGAACTGAGCTGCGACCAGGTCGGCGCCAACAAGGGCAAGCAACTGGTCAACGAACTGGGGCTGGATCACGCGCTCGAAGACGTCGCCAGCGCCGCCGAAGCCATCGCCTCGGCCGGCAGGATCGGCACGGTCGGCTACTGCTGGGGTGGCACCGTGGCGCTGCTTGCCGCATTGCGGCTGGGCCTACCGTCAGTCAGTTACTACGGCGCGCGCAACCTGCCGTTCCTGCATGAAGTGCCCAAGGCACCGGTGATGTTCCATTTCGGCGAGAGGGACCACAGCATTCCAGCCGAGGCGATAGCGAAGCATCGCGAGGCGCTGCCGCAGATGGAGATCCACACCTATCCGGCCGACCATGCCTTCAATCGCGATGGAAGCGCGGCGTATCACGAGCCCAGTGCGGCACTGGCCCTGCAACGCACGCTGAATTTCTTCGAGCAGCATCTGGTCGACGCATGAACCACGAATCCTTCGCACTTGACTTCCGTCTGGCCGCCGACTCGCGCCGGGTGGCGTCGCAGGCGCTGTGCGATGTCATGCTGATGAATGACGCGCGCTACGCGTGGCTGGTACTGGTACCGCGTCGCACCGGGCTGGTCGAGATCGCCGACCTTGCCGATGACGAACAGGCCATGCTGTGGCAGGAAGTGAATCATGCCGCGCGTGCGCTGCGCGCGGTGGCCCCATGCGACAAGCTCAATATCGGCGCGCTGGGCAATATCGTGCGCCAGCTGCATGTGCATGTCGTCGCCCGTTGCGAAGGTGATGCCGCCTGGCCGGGCCCGGTGTGGGGCCACGGCCAGGCCCTGGCCTATACCGAGAGCGCATTGCATGAACGGCTGGCCGCACTGCGCCGCGCGCTGGATGCGGCAGGCTAGCGCGGTGGCGGCCCCGATCCGTTTCGAAACACTGGCCGAAGACGCCTTGCTGCTGCATTTCGGCGAGCGCATCGAGCCGGCATTGAACGACCGCGTGCACGCCGCCGTTGCCGCCTTGCGGCGCGAACTGCCGCAAGTGGAATGCGTGCCGGCCTACGCCAGCATGCTGCTGCGCTTCGATCCCCTGGCATGGCGGGATCAGGACGCCAGTGATCCGCAGCGCGGCTTGCGCCAGGCAGTCTGCACCGCGCTGGACGCAGAAGAGGCACCGGGCCCGATCAATCGCGAACAGGAAATTCCGGTCTGCTACGGCGGCAGCTACGGGCCGGATCTTGCCAGCGTGGCACTCCATCTTGGCATGCCCGCCGACGAGGTGGTCGCGCGCCACGTCGGCGGAATCTACCGCGTGGCGATGCTGGGTTTCGCACCTGGCTTCCCGTACCTGCTGGGGCTCGATCCGTTGCTGGCGATGCCGCGTCGATCCGACCCGCGCCAGCGCGTGCCTGCCGGCAGCGTGGCGATCGGCGGGGAGCAGACCGGCATCTATCCGGACGAACTTCCCGGCGGCTGGCAACTGATCGGGCGCACACCACTGCATCTGTTCGATGTGGGCACCACACCGCCTTCGCTGCTGGCCGCCGGCGATCGCGTGCGCTTCCGCGCCATCGCCGCGGATGAATTTCAGCGGATCGATGCGGAGCAGCGGCGATGAGCGTCAGCGTGCTCAAGCCGGGCTTGCTCAGCAGCCTCCAGGATGGCGGCCGACCCGGCCATGCCGCGATCGGCATCGGGCGCAGCGGCGCGATGGACGTGCCGGCGTGGCGACTGGCCAATGCGCTGGTCGGCAATCGTGGCGACGAAGCGGCGATCGAATGCACCCTGCTCGGCCCGACACTGCGCTTCGAGCGCGCCGCATGGATTGCGCTGACCGGCGCCCCGATCCACGCGCGCATCGACAACGTCGAGGTGCCGCCGTGGACCACCTGCCAGCTGCCGGCGGGCAGCGTGCTCCAACTCGGCGGCATGGCCATCGGCTGCCGCAGCTACCTGGCTGTACGTGGCGGCTTCGACGTGGCGCCCGTGCTGGGCAGCCGCAGCAGCGATCTGCACGCACGGCTTGGCTACGCGAACGGTCGCGCACTGCGGGCGGGCGACGTCCTGCCAGTCGGCGAGACTGCGCCACCGCCCGGATCTGCCGCGGTGGAGAGAGCGACGGCCTTGTCCTGGGGGCTTGATCCGCAGCCGTGGTTCGATTTCGCCCACGCGCCGATATCGCTGTTGCACGGCAGCCACTGGCCGCAGCTGGACGAGTCATCACGACAGTGGTTGCCGAGCGGAAGCTTCGTGATCGGCAAGGACAGCAACCGCACTGCCAGCCGTCTGGACGGCCAGAACCTGCAATTGCGTGAACCACTGGAACTGATCTCCGAAGCCGCCCTGCCCGGCACCGTGCAATTGCCGCCGTCCGGTCAGCCGATCGTGCTGATGGCGGAGGCACCGGTCACCGGCGGCTATCCACGCATCGGCCAGGTAGCCGCGGTCGATCTGCCGCGGTTGGCGCAGCGCCGGCCCGGCGATACCGTATGCTTCCGGCATGAAACGCTGACCCGGGCGCTGACCCGCCTGGCCGAACGCGAGCAGGCCATTGCACGCCTGCTCGCCCGGATCGCACAACGACTGGGGCACACCGGATGACATCGGATACATGAAGCGCATCGATCTCAATTGCGATCTCGGCGAATCCTTCGGTGCCTGGCGCATGGGCGACGACGAGGCCCTGCTGG
Organism: Rhodanobacter sp.; assembly: GCA_035564915.1. Classification (GTDB taxonomy): domain Bacteria; phylum Pseudomonadota; class Gammaproteobacteria; order Xanthomonadales; family Rhodanobacteraceae; genus Rhodanobacter. Next base: position 13,186 of record DATMTH010000063.1, on the reverse strand, counting down.
CGATAATCAGCTCGGCCAATATTGCCTGCGGCTTCCATGCGGGCGACCCGGCCATCATGCAACGCACGGTGACGCAGGCGCTGGCACGAGGCGTGGCGATCGGTGCGCATGTCTCGCTGGCGGACCTGCAGGGTTTCGGCCGGCGCGAGATGCAGGTCAGTGCCGACGAGGTTCACGCCATCACGCTGTACCAGCTCGGTGCGCTGCACGCCTTCGTGCACGCCGCAGGCGGCCGGTTGGCCCACGTCAAACCGCACGGTGCGCTGTACAACATGGCGGCCCGCGAGCGTGCACTGGCTGATGCGATTGCCCATGCCATTCGTGCCTTCGACCCGCAACTGTGCTTGTTTGGCCTGGCCGGGTCGGCACTGATCGATGCCGGCGAAGCGCTCGGCCTGCCGGTGGCGGCCGAGGCATTCGCGGATCGCCGTTACCTCGCCAACGGCTCGCTGCAACCACGCAGCCAGGCCGGTGCCGTGATCGACGATGCCGGGCTGGCCACGCTGCAGGCCATCGGCATTGCCCGCGATGGCGTGGTGCAGGCGACAGATGGCGAGTCGCTGAAGCTGCATGCCGACACGCTGTGCCTGCACGGTGACGGCTCGCACGCCGTCGCCCTGGCGCATCGACTGCGTGCGGCGCTCGAGGCCGCCGGTCTGCGCATAGCCGCGCCGGCGGCGGCATGATCGCCTTTTCCATTGATCGCACGAGGTATGCATGAACTACTGGCCGCTGCTCGGCGTTGCCGTCATCGTGATCGGCTTTGCTTTGCGCTTCAACGCGGTGCCGGTCGTGGTGACCGCGGCCCTGCTCAGCGGACTGCTGGCCGGCCTGTCGGTGCCCGATCTGCTCGCCCTGCTCGGCAAGAGTTTCGTCTCCGCGCGCATGCTGCTGCTGTTCGTGCTGACCTTGCCGGCGATCGGCCTGCTCGAGCGCGCCGGCCTGCGCGAACACGCACAGCGCTGGATGGCACGAATGCAGGGCCTGACCCTGGCGCGGCTGCTGATCGGCTACCTGCTGCTGCGCCAGTTGCTGGCCACGGTCGGACTCACCGGCGTCGCCGGCCCCGCCCAGACCGTGCGTCCCTTGCTGGCACCGATGGGCGAGGCCGCGGCCGAAAAGATCCTGCCCACGCTCGACCAGGACGACCGCGAAGAACTGCGCGCGGTCGCCGCCGCCACGGACAACGTCGGTCGTTTCTTCGGTGAGGACGTGTTCATCGCGCTGGGCGCGCTGCTGCTGATCCAGGGTTTCTATACCCAGCACGGCATCGATCTGAGCCCCTTGGCAATTGCCTTGTGGGCGCTGCCGACGGCGATCGCGGCCTTCATCATCCAGTCGCTGCGCGTGTGGCTGTACCAGCGCCGCCTGCAGCGACGCGCCGCAGCGCTGCGCGTCGGCGAGGACGGCTGAACATGCTGCGCATCGAATACGCCTACTGGCTGATCGCCGCTTTCCTGCTTTATACCGGCTGGCGCAACCTGCGTGATCGGCACCTGTGGCACGCCGCATTCTGGACCATGCTGGGGCTGCTGTTCGGCGCCGGTGATTTCATCCTGGCGGAGTCGGCAGCAGGCCATGCCTTGCCGGCACAGCTCGCCGGCGTCGGGGTGATCGTGCTGGCCTTGCTGGCACCGCGGCTCAAGCGCAAACCGCACCCGGAAAACAGCAGCGCCGAGGAACGATCGCAATCGGCGATCCGGCTCGGGCACAGATTGTTCGTGCCGGCCTTGCTGATTCCACTGGTGACCCTGCTGGTGGCGCTGTTCGGCAGCTACCTGGTGTTTTTCGGGCACGCACTCTTCGCCACCCCGCAAATGACCCTGACCGGACTGGCGCTGGCCTGCGTGGTGGCGCTGTTCGCGGCATCCAGGGTGGCGCGCACACCGATGCACGAAGGTGTCGCGGAAGGTCGGCGCCTGCTCGACGCGATCGGCTGGGCCGCGTTGCTGCCCCTGCTGCTGGCCGCGCTGGGCCAGGTGTTCACCCAGAGCGGCGTCGGTGCGGCGATCGCCGCAATCGCCACCGACTTCCTGCCCGGCGGCAACGCCACCGCGGCACTGCTGGCATTCGCGCTGGGCATGGTGCTGTTTACCGTGATCATGGGCAATGCGTTCGCTGCCTTCCCGGTGATGATGGCCGGCATCGGCCTGCCGCTGCTGATCCACCAGCATGGGGCCAATCCGGCGATCCTCGGTTCGATGGGCATGCTGTGCGGCTACTGCGGTACCTTGCTGACGCCGATGGCCGCCGATTTCAACCTGGTGCCGGCAGCGCTGCTGGAGCTGCGCAACCCCTATGGCGTGATCAAGGCGCAAGCCTGGAGCGCGCTCTGGATCTTCCTCAGCACCTTCGTGATGATGTGGCTGCTGGTATTCCGTTGAAGCGAGTGATGCCCCGATGAGCAAACCCCTGCCCCGCATCCTGCTGACCGGTTTCGACCCGTTTGGCGGCGAAACGATCAATCCATCGTGGGAAGCGGTGCGTGCCTTGCACGGGCAGCGCATCGGCGGCCATCTGGTGGTGGCACGCCAGTTGCCGACCGAGTTCGCCGCGTCGCTGCGCCAGCTCAAGGCTGCCATGCGCGAGTTGCAGCCGGCGATCGTGCTGGGCGTGGGCCAGGCCGGTGGTCGAACACGGCTGTCGCTGGAACGGGTGGCGATCAATCTGCAGGATGCGCGCATCCCCGACAATGCCGGCGCGCAGCCGATCGACGAACCGGTGGTGGCCGATGGTCCGGCCGCCTATTTCAGCACCCTGCCGATCAAGTCGATGCTGGTCGCGCTGCACGACGCAGGCATTCCGGCGGAGATATCGCACAGCGCCGGTACCTATGTCTGCAACCACATCGCCTACGCGATGCTGCACCTGGCGGCGGCACGCCGTGGCGTGCGCGCCGGCTTCATCCATATTCCCTACCTGCCGGCCCAGGCGGCACGGCGGCGCGATGCCCCAAGCATGGCGCAGGCCGAAATGGAGCGCGGACTGCTGCTTGCGCTGCGTACGGCAGCCACTACCATCGACGACTGCAAACTCGCTGCCGGCAGCATTGCCTGACTGCCCGGGGCAGCCCGCACGACGAATCGACACCTCTTCCGCCCACGAAAAAGCCCGCGAATCACTTCGCGGGCTTTGCTCGTTGCAGGCAGGTCGTGCGCCGTATCAGCCGCCGCCATGATCCGGCGGTGGCGCCGCCTCGACCGGCGCTTGCTTGTGGTAATCCTCAAGCTTGCGGGCCTTGGTGTTGACCGCACTGATTTCGGTCAAACGCCCCTTGTGGTCGAAGAAGTAGGCATGAAAACCGTAGTCGATCGACAGGCGTGCCAGGTATTGCAAATGTTTCTTGCTGACCTTGGCGTCGTCGCTGTCGATAAGCAATACCTTCTTGGGCAGCTTGCCCTGATCGCGCAGGTAGGCAAAATGGCTGGCCGCATCGATCGAGGAAAGCACGCCGCCATCAATGAGGAACTGACCATCCTTGTAGGCCTGCATGGTGAGGTCGAACTGACCCTTCATCGATGTTGCAAGCTGCTGCTCCTGCTTGACCTCGCCTCGGTGGCAACCAGCCAGCAGCATGACGCTGCCCAGCATGACGGCCGCGGTCATGCGGACAAGCAGGGTGGAAATTCGGCTCATGCGGGTCTCCTGGAAATACATGCGTTGCAGCGGGAAGTCTAGCAGGCTGGCAGGCTCTGGTTGAGCACGATGGAAAACCGTTCAGGCAATCGTTCTCAAGTGCGCGGCAAGGTCACGCCCTGCTGGCCCTGGTACTTGCCGCCGCGATCCTTGTAGCTGGTTTCGCACTCCTCGTCGGATTCGAGGAACAGCATCTGCGCCACGCCCTCGTTGGCGTAGATTTTTGCGGGCAGCGGCGTGGTGTTGGAGAACTCCAGCGTCACATGGCCCTCCCATTCCGGTTCCAGCGGGGTCACGTTGACGATGATGCCGCAACGCGCATAAGTGCTCTTGCCCAGGCAGATCGTCAACACCTTGCGCGGGATGCGGAAGTACTCGACCGTGCGTGCCAGCGCGAAGGAGTTCGGCGGAATGATGCAGACGTCCGCCTCCACGTCGACGAAGCTGGTCGGGTCGAACGACTTCGGATCGACGATGGTCGAGTTGATATTGGTGAAGATCTTGAACTCGCGCGCACAGCGCACGTCGTAACCGTAGCTGGAGGTGCCGTAGGAAATCAGCTTGTCGCCGTCGCGCAGTTTCACCTGGCCCGGTTCGAATGGCTCGATCATGCCGTGGCTCTCGGCCATGCGGCGGATCCACTTGTCGGGTTTGATGCTCACGCTGACTCCGGTAGGTTGGCTTGGCGGCCCGGAACAATCGGGCACAAGGCGGCAAAAATACACGTCAGGGCATCATGACGCCAGCCAAGGTGCTTCAGGATGCCGGAAACGCCTCCATCAGCACCTGCAGTGCTGCCTGCAACTCGGCGCACCGCCCGGCATCTTGCAGCAGTTGGGTCGCCGAACAACCGGCTCCCGGCAGCGCCACAGGCATCGGCTGGGCGGTCAGCAACTGCGCCGACATGGTGGACAGAATCTCGGCCAGTGCCTCCTGCGCGTGACAAGAACCGCGTGCAGCGGTGTTCAGCAGCAACACCGGCTTGCCCGGAAAGTCCGGACTGCCGACCAACCAGTCCAGCAGGTTCTTGAAGGCGCCTGGCACGCCATGCGCGTACTCCGGGCAGGCAATCAGCAAGGCATCCGCCGAGACCACGGCTTCGCGCAACGCGAGCACCGCTGGCGGCAGCGGGTCGACCTCGTCGTCCGGGTTGAACCACGGCAGACCACCCAGGCCCCGATAGAGCAGCAGCTCCAGCGTCGACGGCGCCAGCCGGCATGCCGCTTCGAGCGCGGCCGAGTTCGACGACACGCGGCGCAGGCTGCCGGACAGGCACAACACCTGCGCCGTCACCCTCATGCGGCGGGCGCGCCCTGCACCACGATCTTGCCCAGGCCCAGCGACTTGTTGCGCGGCTGGCGCGAGAGGCGGCCGGCGGCATTGCGCGCGATTTCGCGATAACGCATGGTCAGCTCGGAATCCGGCATGGCCGCCACCGTGGGTTTGCCGCCATCGGCCTGTTCGCGGATGCGGATGTCCAGCGGCAGCGAGCCCAGATAGGCCGCGCCGTACTGGCTGGCCATGCGCTCGCCGCCGCCCTCGCCGAAGATGTTTTCCTCGTGGCCGCAGTTCGAGCAGACGTGGGTGGCCATGTTCTCCACCACGCCCAGCACCGGAACCTCGACCTTCTCGAACATCTTCAGCGCCTTGCGCGCATCCAGCAGGGCGATGTCCTGCGGCGTGGTGACGATCACCGCGCCGGCCACCGGCACCTTCTGCGACAAGGTGAGCTGGATGTCGCCGGTGCCCGGCGGCAGGTCGACGATCAGGTAGTCGAGCTGCTCCCAGCGCGTGTCGGTCAGCAATTGCATCATCGCCTGGGTCACCATCGGGCCGCGCCAGATCATCGGCGTGTCCTCCTCCACCAGGAAGCCGATCGACATCACCGGCATGCCGTGCGCCTGCATCGGGATGATGCTCTTGCCGTCCGGCGAGGCCGGCTTGCCGTGCACACCGAGCATGGTCGGCTGGCTCGGACCGTAGATGTCCGCATCCATCACGCCGACCTTGGCGCCTTCGGCCTGCAGCGCCAGCGCCAGGTTCGCCGACACCGTCGACTTGCCCACGCCGCCCTTGCCGGACGCCACCACGATGATGTTCTTCACGTTGGGCAACGGGCCCAGCGTGCCCTGCACCTTGTGCACATGGATGCGGCTGGTGATCGACACGGTGGCTGACTCGATCGCGGGATCGGCCTCCAGCGCCTGGCGCACCCGTGCGGTCATGTCGCTGATCGCGCCAGCCGCCGGATAGCCCAGCTGCAGGTCCACCGACACCTTGCTGCCGTCCACGCCGACGGCGCGCAGGGACTCGGCCAGCGACGCGCCGGTATGGGTGTCGGCAAGGCCGCCAAGGATCTGGCGGACCAGCGCTTCGTTCGCCTGTGTCATGTCTGCTCGGAGAGTTTGCGGGGCCGCCATTATGCCAGCCTGCCCGAAATCGCCGGCTGACCCAGATCAGCGACGCTGCGCGCCGGCTGAACCGCGACCTGGCGTTTGCGCAATGCAGCTTGACGGCCCTGCCAAACCTCGCCAGTCTCGCTCCATACGCTTTCGTACGGGAGAGGCTCCATCATGAAGCATGCATTTCGTATTGCCATCGCCAGCTGCCTGCTGTTTGCCGCCGGAACGGCGCTCGCCGCCAATGACACCCCGGTGGGCACCTGGAAGACCATCGACGACGAGAGCGGCCAGGCCAAGTCGATCGTCGAGATCACCGACAACAACGGCGAGCTTCAGGCGCACATCGTCAAGCTGCTCAATCGCAGCCCGGAAGACATCGCCCGTGACGGCGCCGTGGCGCTGTGCAGGAAATGCGACGGCGAGCGCAAGGACAAGCCGGTCGAAGGCATGAACATCATGTGGGGCGTGCACAAGGACGATGACGTCTGGGACGGCGGCAAGATCCTCGACCCCAAGAGCGGCAAGGTCTACAAGGTGAAGCTGTCGATGCTCGACGGCGGGCAGAAGCTCAACGTGCGTGGCTATATCGGCTTTTCCTGGGTCGGTCGCTCGCAGCAATGGGAACGGCAACCTTGAGCCTGGACGGCATTCGATCCACCAAAGCGCGCCTCGGCGCGCTTTTTCGTTGACTGGAGACCAGGCACGGCGCGTGGAGGTTTGGACGGCCATGCCATAATGCGCAGTCCATCCGGAGTACCTGCCCACATGCGTCGTCGCCTGCTCGTCACCAATGCCCTGCCCTACGCCAATGGCCCGCTGCACATGGGACATCTGCTGGGCTACATCCAGGCCGACATCTGGGTGCGTGCGCAGCGCATGAGCGGCAACGAAGTCGTCTATGTCTGCGCCGACGACGCACACGGCACGCCGATCATGCTGGCGGCCGAGAAGGCCGGCATGACGCCGGAGGCTTTCATCGAAGGGATCCGCCAGGGCCATGAGGCCGACTTCGCTGCGTTCGGCGTGGCGTTCGACCACTACCACACCACCCATTCGGACGAGAACCGCGAGCTGGCGACGCTGATCTACACCCGTCTGCGCGATGGCGGCTACATCGCCCGGCGCGAGATCAAGCAGCTGTTCGATCCGGAAAAACAGATGTTCCTGCCGGATCGCTACATCAAGGGTGTGTGCCCCAACTGCGGCACCGCCGACCAGTACGGCGACAACTGCGAGCATTGCGGCGCCACCTATGCACCCACCGACCTGATCAACCCGTATTCGGTGATGTCCGGCGCCACCCCGGTGTTGCGCGACTCGGAGCACTACTTCTTCGAGCTGGGCAAGTTCGAGCCGCTGCTGCGCGAATGGTTTGCCGGCAAGTTCACCGATGGCAAGCCGGTCGCCAACAGCGGCGTCGCGGCCAAGCTGCGCGAATGGCTGGACGGCGGCCTGCGCGACTGGGACATCTCGCGCGACGCGCCGTATTTCGGCTTCCCGATCCCCGACGCGCCGGGCAAGTTCTTCTACGTCTGGCTGGACGCACCAGTCGGCTACCTGGCCAGCTTCAAGTCGTTGTGCGACAAGACCGGGCTGAAGTTCGACGACTTCCTCGGTGTCGACAGCAGCGCCGCGATGCACCATTTCATCGGCAAGGACATCATCAACTTCCACGGCCTGTTCTGGCCCGCGATGCTGCACGGCGCGAACTTCCGCACGCCGACCGCGCTGCACGTCAACGGCTACCTCACGGTGAACGGCGCCAAGATGTCGAAGTCGCGCGGCACCTTCATCCAGGCGCGTACCTATCTCGACGCGGGCATCCATCCGGAATTCCTGCGCTACTACTTCGCCAGCATGCTCAACGATGCGCCGGTGGACGTGGACCTCGACCTGAAGGCGTTCGAGGAACGGGTGAATTCACACTTGATCGGCAAGTGGGTGAACATCGCCAGCCGAACCGCCGGCTTCGTGCAGAAGTTCTTCGATGGCAAGCTGGCTGAACGCCTGGAGTCAGACGAAGCCGCGCTGTGGCAAGACCTGTTGTCACACTACGACGGCATCGAGGCGTTGTACGAAACCGGCGAGTTTGCCGAAGTCACCCGCCGTTTCGTCACGATTGCGGACCTCGTCAACGGCTATATCGCGACCAAGGCACCCTGGTTGATCGCCAAGGACGAAGCCCGCCGCGCCGAACTGCACCAGGTCTGCACATTGGCACTGCACGGCTTCCGCCTGTTGTCCGGTCTGCTCAAGCCGGTGTTGCCAGCCACCGTGGCCGCCGCCGAACAGTTTCTTGGCGCGCCGATCAGCAACTTCGATGACGCCCGCCGCGAACTGCACGACCACCGCGTGAACGCATTCGAACCCCTGCTCGGCCGCATCGACCCCAAGCATATCGAGGCGATGGTCGAGGCTTCGAAAGAATCACTCGCGGTTGCAGAGACCGCGTCCGCACCGACACCCACGAAGAAAGCCAGGGAATCCAGCAAGCCCATGAGCGATACCGCCCCCGCCAACGCCGAAACCACCACCATCAGCATCGACGACTTCGCCAAACTCGACCTGCGCATCGGCAAGGTCGCCGCGTGTGAATTCGTCGAAGGTTCGGACAAGTTGCTGCGCTTCGAGCTGGACGCCGGTGCGCTGGGCAAGCGGCAGATTTTCTCCGGCATCCGCGCCGCCTACGCCGAGCCGGAAAAACTGGTCGGCCGCAACGTGGTGTTCATCGCCAATCTGGCCCCGCGCAAGATGCGCTTCGGCCTGTCCGAAGGCATGATCCTGTCGGCCGGCGACGGTGGCAGCGACCTGTTCCTGCTCGACGCAGACCAGGGCGCGCAACCCGGCGCCACCATTCGCTGAGCAGGCAACGTCGCGATGTGCACTCGTGCCGGCATCAGGCTTGCCGCGCTCCTGCTGGCGGCGACATGCGGCATCGCCACGCTGGCGCACGCTGATACGGGCGACGGCTGTGGTGCAGCAACCCGCGCGATCGTGGCCCAGCTCAAGCCTGTCGCGCCGCCGGCTCGCAAGATCGATGTCAGCCGCATGGTCTGCAAGGCGTGGCCCGGGAAAGCCGACACCTTGCTGGCTGCTGTGCCGCTGATGCAGCAACTCGACGCCGATGACAACACCGGCGATCTCGAGATGCTGGTGCTGGATCGACATACGTCGCGGGTTCGCCAGCGTCTGCTGCTGCCGAACCTGATGTCCGACGGCGCCGTGCGCATCGATCGACTGACACTGGACACCGCGCGCTACCAGCTCGCACCCGCTACGCGTGCCTTCGCCCTGCGCATCCACCGTACCGGCAGCTCCCGCGTCAACCCGTTCAGCGAGATGGAATTGCAACTGTTCGTGGTGCGTGACAACCAGTTGGTTCGTGTACTCGACGGCCTCGTGACCGCGCAGGATGGCGGCGAATGGGATGGCGAATGCGCAGGCGATTTCAGCTCGACCTCTCGCACGCTGAGCATGGATGGACAGGCGCATCACGGCTATCACGACATCACCGTCAACAGCCGCAAGGAAGCTTCCAGCTCGACACTCGACAAGCAGGGCAACTGCGTGGATGGCCCGCGTGCAGTCAGCAGCCAGCAGGCACGGCTGCGTTTCGACGGCACCCGCTACGAGGTGCCTGCGCCGCTGAAACCGCTCGACGACGACTGATCACTGCCGCGTATAGGTCACGAAGACACCGACCAGATCGCCATTCTCGACGTATGGTGCCATGTCCACGTAGCGATAGCCGCGAGCAGCGTATTCCGCATGCGACCTGGTCAACTGCGCAGCCATGTGTTTCTTGCGAAACCCGAAAGTGGCGTCGACAAACACGGTGACCGTATTGGCCTGATCCGCCGGCGCCGTCGCGTGCGCCGAGCCGGTGTGTACCAGCAGCACCGCACCGCCGCCGACAAGCGCGGCAGCAAGCAGGAGGGATGCGAGCCAGGTCGATTTCATGGTGGTACTCCTTCAGCGATCAATGGCGGGACAATGATCGTCGATTATGGCTTGTTCCGAATCCACGCTCATCCGCGATCCCGTCGCCACACTGACAGATCGCATCGTCCCGGCGTCAGCGAACACGCAGTGCAAGCCGCGCGGCGGTTGCGGTTGCCAACCTCAAGCGCCCGCGCCCTGCTGATCGAATCGACAATTCGGCTGTACGAGAACGCAACCCATGCGAAGCAGGCTCCCGAAGGAATGCCACGGCCCGGAAACCATGCACCTGGCACCTCCGCCCGTGCGACGGGGGCGTTTCACCTCGCCGAATCCAGTCAGCCCAGATCGCTGGCGTTCTGGATGATTCGGCCCACCAGGCCGTATGCCTTGGCGTCCTCGGCCGACATCCAGTAATCGCGCTCGGTGTCCTTGGCGATGCGCTCGTAGGTCTGTCCGGTTTCGCGCGCGAAGATCTCGTTGAGGCGCTTGCGCATGCGGATGATCTCGCGTGCGTGGATCTCGATCTCGCTGGCCGAGCCGCCGGCACCACCCGAGGGCTGGTGCAGCAGGAAGCGGGTATTGGGCAGGCTGAAGCGGTTCTCGCGCTTGACCGCGGCGTAGATCAGCGCACCGGCGCTGGCGACCCAACCGGTGCCGACGATCTTCACTTCCGGCTTCACGAACTTGATCATGTCGTAGATGGTGTCACCCGACTCGACGTGACCACCCTGGCTGTTGATGAAGATGGTGATCGGGTCATCGCTTTCGTATTGCAGCGCCAGCATGCGCGCGGTGACGCGCTCGGCCAGTTTCTGGTCGATGCCGCCGTAGATGAGGATGGTGCGTGCCTTGAACAGGCGCTCCTCGATCTGCTGCGGACGCTTCTCCGGTGGCACCGGCTTGGCGTCCTCGTCGAGTGTGGCGATCGTGCGGTCGTTGATGGGCATGCATGGTTCCTTGGTGATCGTGCCGGAGCCGGGATCGGCTGCGTCATCCAGCCTCGTGCAACATGAAGTAATGGCGAACCGCGTCACTTCAAGCCACCGATACCCGGCGCGATTGCGCCACAATATGGCACATATGGCTACCGATTCATCCACACTGGCGGCACGGATCGACGCACTGCTGCCGCAGACGCAATGCGAGCAATGCGGCTATCACGGCTGTCGCCCCTACGCCGAGGCCATCGTCAGCGGCGAGGCGCAGATCAACCAATGCCCGCCCGGCGGTACCGCCGGCATCGAGAAGCTGGCCACGCTGTTGCAGCGCCCCGCATTGCCGCTGAATCCCGAACACGGCGTGGAAAAGCCGCGCATGCTGGCGCGCATCGTCGAGGCCGACTGCATCGGTTGCACCAAGTGCATCCAGGCCTGCCCGGTAGACGCGATCATCGGCGCATCGAAGCTGATGCACACCGTGCTTGCCGACGACTGCACCGGCTGCGAACTGTGCGTGCCGGCCTGCCCGGTCGATTGCATCGTGCTCGAACCGATGCCGCTGGCACAGATCGATGCGGAGCACGCCGATGCCGCCCGCCGGCACTTCCAGCGCCGCGAGGCACGGCTGGAACGCCAACGCGCCGAACGCGAGGCCGAGCTGGCTGCACGCAAGACCGCGGCCGATACCGGCAGCCATCCGCTCAACCCGGTGCTGGCGGCGCTGGCCCGGGCCAAAGCACGGCAGCAGGAGCCGGACGCATGAAGCGCACCGACGTGATCGAACTGTTCTCGCGCCTGCGCGAACTGGACCCGCACCCGACCACCGAATTGAATTACAGCACGCCCTTCGAACTGCTGGTCGCCGTGGTGCTGTCGGCACAGGCGACCGACGTCGGCGTCAACAAGGCGACGAAGAGGCTCTATCCGGTGGCAAACACACCGCAGGCGATTCTGGCGCTGGGCGAAGACGGCCTGAAGCGCCACATCAACACGATCGGGTTGTTCAACGCAAAAGCAAAGCACGTGATGGCGCTGTGCCAGTTGCTGATCGAACGGCATGACGGCGAAGTGCCACGCAGTCGCGAAGCACTGGAGGCGCTGCCCGGCGTCGGCCGCAAGACAGCCAACGTGATCCTCAACACCGCTTTCGGCGAACCGACGATTGCCGTCGATACGCACATCTTCCGCGTAGCCAACCGCACCGGCCTGGCGCCGGGCAAGGACGTGCGCACGGTGGAGGACAAGCTGGTCAAGGTGATCCCTGCCGAATTCAGGCAGGACGCCCACCACTGGTTGATCCTGCATGGGCGTTATGTGTGCAAGGCGCGCAAACCGGATTGCCCGCATTGCGTGATTCGCGATCTGTGTCGGTACAAGGACAAGACGCCGGGCGAGTGATTGGTCTGCGCGACGCCGCGTGGATTGCGTTTGAGGGTCGGCAACGCCGAAAGTTTTCAGTCCGAATGGCAGGAGCGCGCCCTGTGCGCGATGCTCTTCGCTCGCTGCGCGAAAAATAATTTTGCACGCAGCGTCTGCTGCCACCTTTCCCATGGGTATTGGGTTTCGCTTGGATCAAAGGCTTTCGTGCGCCTTCGGCGCACGTCGGCGGGAGCGAAAGAGCCAAGAGCAGACAGTCCCGCTTCAAGCGTGACTCTCAAAAACCATAAACGTCTGAGTTCGGCCAAGAGCTGTCGGTCACGTCGACAGCTAAATCGCCACATAGCGGTCATTTGCGGCGGGAAGACCGGAGGCTAAAGAACCTGACCCCGGCTTCTCTTGCGAAAAGGCGCCGGCATCCATGCCGACGCCCCTGCGGGCCTGTCGTCCACGACACACCGCCTCTCAATGGAGTGAAGTTCAAGATCAACAGCAACGGCAACGGCTGAAGCAGAAAGCGCAGGCGGTTGTGCGCGGTGGCGCGGTGCCTTTGACCCAGATGGACCGGAAAGCGTGGAGGCAGGGTGGCCGCTCTCTGCTCCGGCAGTTGCTACGATGCCAGACCTGAAAACTCATGTCGCCGCCTCCCGCGCTTGGCGGTACGTTGGAACTACCACGGTTTCAACGTCGCCCAGCGACAGGAGGCAGCCATGTCACTTTACGCAGCGATCCAGCCACGGCAATTCGCACCCCAGCACCTGCTTGTACAGAAACAACAACGCCGACAAAGCCTGGTTCTGGGTGGCGGCAGCAACCTGACCGTGCACCGCCAACGCAGTGAGAAAGCGCTCGATCTCCGGCGCGCCAAGATCGGCCGGATGCCGCTTTCCA
>DATMTH010000062.1:0-2262 GCA_035564915.1 Rhodanobacter sp. | reverse complement strand
GGGAATCAGCGCCAGCGCGCCGGCTTCCTCGCGCAAACGCGGGTTGGTCATCGCCTCGATCGCGAACACCGCATCGAGATCGGCCGGATCGGCGATGCGGTCGAACAGGCCCACCGGCGGAAAGCGGCTGGGCACGATGCGATATGCCTGGTTCCAGCGAATGCGTTTGACGGGTGGCAGTTCTATTGGCATCGGAGGCTCCAGGATATGCCCCCTCTCCTGCAAGCAGGGGAGGAGCAAAGCGTGCGGCTTGACCGTCTCGCTCGCCGCGACGGCTCGCCGCCGTGACGCTTCATCCGCGCTGCGCATCCAGGTACTGGCGCACGACGTAAAGGTCGGCCACGTTGCCCGACAACATGCGCTCCAGCGCGGAATGGCCACCAAACAGCGGCGCCGCATTCGGCTTGTGCAGCCACGCATCGGCCTGCGCCGGATCGGGAAACAGGATTTGCAGATCCTTCCAGATGCCGAGCAGATAGCTGATGCGTTCCAGCGTGTCGCGGCCCAGGCTGCCGTCCTGCTGGCGCTTCCATTTGTAGAAGGTGGATTCGGGCGGATCGCCAAGCAGCTTGCGCTGGTCGGCGATGCGCAGCTTCCAGTGCCCGGCAAGGCGGAAGAACGCCCGCAAGGCAGGGCCGCCGGTAGCCTCGACCGGGGCTGCCACTGACAGGTTGTGTGCGCTCATCGAAACTCCATGTGTAGAGTTTCATCCATCTTACATCTACTGGTGAAGTTTTAGCCAATGCTGGCTGCGCCATCGGTGTCCGCGTGCCGTGCCCGCTTGCCCCATCGGGCATCAGTCCGCCCGATGTGCGGGCGTTCGCAGCGATCCCGCCGATGATGTTGCAAGATGCACGCGACACCCAGTCGATTGCGACATCCCATTCAAGGAGGATTCCATGCACAAGTTCACACTGGCTGCCACCGTATTCGCGTTGCCTCTGCTGGCGTTGGCGGCCAGCAGCCCCTGCCATGCGCAAAGCATCGGCTCGTTCCTGCATTCGGTCACCGACACGGTTACCCAGAAGGTGCAGCAGAAGATCCAGGACAAGGCTGGCGAGCAGGCCGATGCGACCCTGAACGGTCATTCCACCACGGCCCGCCGTGGCATGCCGCGCATCACCGGCGGATTCGACTTCAGCCCGGCGCCGGTCAGCCTGTACCAGGACGATTTCGCCGCCACCTCGATTGGCGCCATGCCACAGCCGTGGAAAACCAATGGCTCGGGCCAGGTGGTCAGCGTGCAGGGTTTCCCGGGCAAGTGGCTGGAACTGTCGGGCAGCTCCACCTTCAAGCTGTCACGCGAACATCGCCTGCCTGATCGCTTCACCATCGAGTTCGATCTGCTGCCGCTGGCCGAAACGCCAAGTGACCTGAACAACCCGCTGTTCGGCTTCGCCGGCGATGACCGGGCGACCGATTACCTGTCCGACGGTGTCAATGACGGCGCGCTCAACGCCATCGATCTGCTGTTCTTCAACGCAGGCAGCGACGTCAGCGTGTACAGCGGTGCCAGCGGCTTCAATTCCAACCCGGATTTCAACGTGCAGGGTTATGCCAATCGCATCCTGCATGTATCGATCGCGGTGGATGGCAATCGCGAGCGTGTGTGGCTGGATCGCACCAAGATCCTCGACAGCCGCATGTTCCAGAACAATCCTTCGCGCTATTTCTTCATCAGTGCGCCGATGAAGTACGACCACGGTGCGAAGCTGTTGCTGGGCAACGTCCGCATCGGCGGCTACAAGTAGGCGCTTGCCGCGTATCGGTGGCCCGGCCATGCGCCGGGCCACGGCATGAAGGCTAGTTGCCTTTCTTGCGGTCGTTGCCGTAATCCGGCTCGGGGCCGCCGGCGGCGATGAAGCGGTCGATGCGTGCTTCCAGCACCGGCAACGGCACCGAGCCGGTGGACAACACGGTGTCGTGGAAGGCACGGATGTCGAACTTTTCGCCCAGTGCCTGCTCCGCCTTGGCACGCAGCTCGCGGATCTTCAGGTAGCCCAGCTCGTAGCTGTCGGCCTGGCCGGGCCAGCTGATGTAGCGATCCACTTCGTTGGCAATTTCCAGCGTCGACAGCGCGGTGTTTTCGGTGAGGTAATCGATCGCCTGCTGGCGCGTCCAGCCCAGGTGATGGATGCCGGTGTCGACCACCAGCCGGCAGGCGCGCCACATCTGGTAGGTGAGGAAGCCGAACTTCTGGTACGGCGTCTTGTAGATGCCCATCTCGTTGCCGAGGAATTCCGAATACAGCCCCCAGCCTTC
>DATMTH010000061.1:0-13152 GCA_035564915.1 Rhodanobacter sp. | reverse complement strand
TTCATTCAACGAGGACACGTCCATGGATAGCCAAGAAATCATCCAGATCCCCATCTTGCCGTTCAACATGGTCAACGCTCACCTGATCAAAACCGACGACGGCTGCATCCTCGTCGACACCGGCATTCCCGGCTCCGAACGCAAGGTCGAACGCGTGCTGCACAAACATGGGCTGACCTTCAAGGACATCAAGCTGATCGTGGTGACCCATGCGCATACCGATCATGCCGGCAGCGCCGCACGCATCCGCGAACTGTCTGGCGCGCCGATCCTGGCGCACAAGGACGACACCGATTACTACAGCCGCAAGCTGCCGATGACCTACTGCACCACCAGCTGGGTGGGCAGGCTTTTCGTCAAGACGCCGGTGCCGCACGAGCCCTACGTGGGCTTTGCGCCTGATCTGCTGATGAAAGATGCCGAGACCATCTCGCTGAAGGACTTCGGCGTCGACGGCATCGTGCGCCACACCGCCGGTCACACGCCGGGCTCGATAGGTATCGAACTGGCCTCGCATGATGCGCTGGTCGGCGACCTGATTGCTTCCGGCATCCTGATCGGCGGCATTGCCTTCAATGGCCGCGCGATCCGCCCGCCGTTCGAGGACGATCCGCAGACCGTGGCCCGTGAGCTGGAGCGACTCGTCAACAGCGGTGCTAAGCGCTTCCACATGGGTCATGGCGGGCCGCTGGAGGCTCCCGAGGTGCTTCGCCACGCAAAGGTGCTGGCCAAGTTGCACCCGGCTCATTGTGTATGCGGCCAGCACGCACCAGCGCCGCAGTAAAAGAGCAAGCACCCCAAGGTCTGGCCACAGACCGATTCTCTCCCGCGACGCGTATCGAAACGCGCGCGGGCGAAGTATCTGCTCGGCAGCAATTGGGTCCGGGCAGGATGATTAGACGGTGTTATCTGAGGTAGAACAGTGAACCCAAGCTGACCCCAAGCGACGTCCGTGACCGTCCGCTTTCCGACAATCAATTTGATAAGGCGAATGTCTGGAATTGGCCGGTCAGCGACCGTTGATTGGCGGGTGGCTCGATGGCCGTTGAGCCCATGGCGAACATCCGATTTGGCCAGCAGAAACTGTCTCAATCTCAGAATGGGGCGCTCCAGGCAGGGATTGCCGGCGTGCTGGTGTCCGGCCTTTGGTCGGATGGTTCACCGGGCAAGACAGACTTGGCCACGCGGCGAATCATCGAGTTTCAGACGAGCGCCCGGCAAACCGGTCGGATCTTGGCGCTCTTGTATGCGGCGATTGGCCGTCCATTCTCACTGATCGGATACGCGGTCGACGATCCACTCGATGATCGCGTCGAACCTTTCCCGGTCGAGTGCGTGTTCGCGGTCGACGCGGAGCTCGGTGATGAAATCGCCGGCGACCCTGGCCACGACCTGGTCTGCATCCCGCGAATACTTGTCCTTCGTGCCCGACACAACCAAGGTCGGCCGTGGTTCGATGGCTGAAAGAACATCGTGCGTGTCGATCAGGCGAGCGAGCCCGGGCACGGCCTCGAACAGGGTGATCCCGGTGCCTTCCCGGCGACGCGTCTCGAAGCTGCACACGGCACCGCTGACGCATGCCCACCTGCATCGCGCATCCACTGCCGCGTGATAGAGGGCCGTGTAACCGCCGTACGAGTGTCCTGCCACGCCCACGCGCTGCTCGTCTATCCCGGTGGCCTGGAGCAAAACGCTCAGGGCCCGTTGGGCGTCGTCCAGGCACTTCCTCATCAGCAGGTCGCCATCCAGCAGGCGGTAGCTCATGGCGTTGTAGTGCTGAAGCCAATCGTAATAATCCGGTTC
Organism: Rhodanobacter sp.; assembly: GCA_035564915.1. Classification (GTDB taxonomy): domain Bacteria; phylum Pseudomonadota; class Gammaproteobacteria; order Xanthomonadales; family Rhodanobacteraceae; genus Rhodanobacter. The sequence goes on along the minus strand of DATMTH010000061.1, from coordinate 11,349 downwards.
CACGCCCCGAACCGCACCTCGCCGATCCTCGAAAGTGATGGAGTCCGGGGCCAACACAGCGAGGCCCCTGCGGGCGAGTGCCGGCCCGAAGGCTTGAAAAGCATCGCCCACATCGCCGGCCACCTCACTTTTGCCGAAGTGGAACTCCCCATTGTGCTGGTGAAAGACAACCACGCCGCCGAGCGTGTCGCGCCCGCTCGGCGTGAACAGGAAAGCCGGGATGAGGTCGCCTTCGAGTCCCCGGTACTCGATCCGTTCCCTTGCGAATCCGTCAGCCTCCACGATGTCACCTCGTTGGAACGCCACCGGAACAGGCTCTGCAAGTGCCAGGCGCTCTCGAAGCTTCGTGGTGAGGTTGGTCATGGTGGGCAATGTTAGCCTGCGATCGGGATGGCACGTAAGCCGCCTCTCGGGACGCCCAACAGTCCATGCAAAACGAACCCGCCTGGCGAGTCGGTGTGAGTCCATTGTTGTCCGGTCTGACGAACAAATCTGCCGCTGGCCGATTGGCGACTGTCGCGAAGCGCCCCTTTCCGGTCGGGGTTTCATCCCGCTTTCGCTCGCCACCATCGGCATCAACAAGGCAGCTCCCATCCGCCGCTTTGCGGCAGGCACCTTGAGTGGCTGACGGTCGCTTCCTGGCCGATACCCACTCTTGCGATCATGACAATTGCCGTGCAAGCTGGAAAGGGACTGGGACACCTCTGGTCGACCATTCAAGCAGACGGTTATGCCAGCCGCCCGACCAAACCTCGCAATCCAACCCGGGCTTACTCATGCCACTCCATGCCTTGAATCAGCAATTGACGTTTCTGCGCGAGATTGATCGACTGAAGTCGGTGACTCGACAGTCGCCACTGCTCGATGGCAGTCGCAAGGAGAACAGCGCGGAACATTCATGGCACCTGGCCATGTACGCCCTGCTGCTTCATGAGTACGCTGCCGAACCAGTCAACCCGGCGCGCGTGGTCCAGATGCTGTTGATACATGACATTGTTGAAGTCGATGTCGGCGACACCCCCATTCATGGCGGCCATTCGGACGAGGAACAATCCGCGCTGGAAACCATCGCGGCAGCGCGTCTCTTCGGCATGATTCCCGGCAAGACCGGCACCGACTTGCTGGCACTTTGGCAGGAGTTCGAAGGCGCAGAAACCGACGACGCAAGATTCGCCAAGGCACTCGATCGAGTGCAACCACTGCTGGTGAATATCCATGCGAACGGGGGCACGTGGGCGGAAAGCGGCGTCACGCTGGAACAGGTGCTTCAACGATATGGCCCAACCATCAGCCGGGGGTCGCCAGCACTATGGGGCGCTTGCGAGAAATTGGTTCTGGAGCACTTTGCCGCGCAAGATCAATGCGAGGACTAACCCCTCGCTCAAGTGAAGTCGGGGCAAGCTCACTGTGTGCGATCGCTGCCAGGCAGAATGCACCAAGTGCATCGCGCACAGGTTGATTTTTACAGCACGGCGACAGCTCGCGCTCCCAGTTCTACACGATTCATCACGCCGCGAAAATCAGTGCGACCTGCTCCGCATCCAGTGCCCGCCATTCACCCCGTGGCAAGTCGCCCAGGGTCAGTGCGCCGACCGAGATGCGCTGCAGGCTTTCGACATGATTGCCGACCGCAGCAAACATGCGGCGTACCTGGTGATACCGGCCTTCGGTCACGGCCAGCCGGGCATGCCGCGGCCCCAGCACCTCCAGTACGGCAGACGCCAGCGGTTCCCTCTCCGTCTCCAGCATCAATGTGCCGGCGGCGAACAGTGCAGCCTCGTCGCCACGCAGGTCCTGCGCCAGCGTCGCTTCGTATACCTTGGTCACCTTCGCCTTCGGCGAGATGATCCGGTGCAGCAGCGCTCCATCGTCGGTGAACAGCAGCAAGCCCGAAGTGTCACGATCGAGCCGGCCCACGCTGGACAAGGCCGGCGAGCGCACGCTGTAACGCGGCGGCAGCAGGTCGTACACGACCCGGCCCGGGTCCTTGCGCGAGCAGGTCACTCCGAGCGGCTTGTTCATCATCAGGACCAGCCCGGTGGGCGGATCCAGCGGCTCGTCGTCGACGCGAATGGTTTCGTGCGGCACCACGTCGTCCGCATAGAGCACTTCGCCATCGGCATCGGTGATGCGACCGGCGCGGAACAATCCGGTCACGTCCTTGCGGCTGCCATAGCCGAGGTTGGCAATCAGCTTGACCAGTTTCATTGACGCACTCCCACCGCTTCGATCACCTTGAATCCATCCTGCGCCACCAGTGGGCGCACGTTGCGGAACCGTGCACCCAGGATCTCCTCATACGGCAGATGCCGGTTCGCCACCAGCAGCAGGCGGCCATCCGGCACCAGCGCGTCAGCCGCACTGGTGATGAACGCACGACCCAGCGCGGGCAAGTCGGCACGGCCCTGATGAAACGGCGGATTGCTGACGATCACGTCGTAGCGCTGCAGCAAGCCGCTTGTCACATCATGCCAGTGCAATGCCACGGCCACCTCGCGACCGCACTCGCGTTGCGCGCGAGCCAGGTTGAGTCGTGCCGGCTCCAGTGCCCTGACCTCGGCTTCATACAGGTCGATTGAGCTGATCCGCGGGCAACGCGCAATCAGCTGGGTCGAAAGGTAGCCGTAACCCGCGCCCAGATCGGCTGCCCGACCACACAGATTCGCCGGCAAATGCTGAGCCAGCAGCGCCGAGGCCCGGTCGACACGATCCCATGCAAAAAGCCCCGGCCGGCTGATGTAACCGTCGACAATCGCGCGTGGTGCATCCAGGGCCTGCCAATCCCCGAGCAAGGCGTGATCGACCTGCTCCGGCTCGGGCGTACTCCAGAACACCCGGCACTTGTGCTTGGACAGGTGCCGGACGGCGCCGGCCAACCTGGCCAGATCGGACTCGCCCGACTTTGCACCCTCGGCATTCGGCATGCTGGCCAGCACCGTGCCGCCGGGTGCCAGCACGCTCAATGCCCGCGCAAACAAGGCGCGGGCTTCGTCTCGCTGACGTGGCGGCAACACCAGCACCAGCGAAAACCGCTCACCATCCGCGGGTTCCCCCACACGCAGACCGTTGCGCGCCAGCTCGTCCGCAAACGGCATGAAGCCCTGTTCGCACAGCCAGCCGGGTTGGGCCATCTGGCGCAGGCGCATGCCGGCCCGCGCGCGCAGAAACAGCACCCGGCCATCGACTGGCAGCGCCAGCTCCCCTGTTTCGAAAGGCACGAACAGCGCGTCGAGCGCCGCATCGGGCGCCGCCGCGAAAATTCCGGCAGTAGTCACATCATGCATTCGATAGCCGAAGAAAACCCATGAAGCGGCACCATGGTGCGCAATCAGTAGCGATTTGTCAGTACAAAAAAACCCGCTGTCAGGCGGGTTTCAGAGTGTTTCGAGGACGTTGAGGTGCGTCATGAAACGGTGTAATGGTGCCCAAGAGGGGACTCGAACCCCTACGACTTGCGTCGCTACCACCTCAAGGTAGTGCGTCTACCAGTTCCGCCACCTGGGCAGGTGTGTTGCTTCAGTGCTTGTTTTTCGCCGGCACCGTGGCTGCCGGCACTTCAGCCGAGGCCGAGGTTGCCGCAGTTGCCGGCACGGCCTTGTTGCTGCTGCTCGATACGGCTGCCGGGACTTCCGACCCGGATACCACTGCCGGGGCCGGCTTTGTTGCAGCAGGCTTGTCCGCCAGCGCAGCCATCACGCCCAGACCCGCGTCACTGGTTTTCGGCGCGCCGTTGGCATGCAGGTAGATACCCATGCCGAGGCTGAGCAGAAAGAACAGCGTAGCCAGCACGCCGGTGGCCCGGGTCAGGAAGGTCGACGACCCGCGCGCACCGAAAACCGTTGCCGACGCGCCGCCGCCGAAACCGGAACCGGCATCGGCACCCGCCCCGTTCTGCAACAGGATCAGGACGATCATCGCCGCAGCGATCAGGATGTAAAACACGCTGAAAATGACGAACATAGATTTCTATTGAGCCTGTAGCGCCTGGTGTGCCGCGGCGCAGATTCCAAGGAAGTCGGATGCGGTCAATGAGGCACCGCCGATCAGTCCACCGTCCACGTCCGCCTGCGCGAACAATTCGGCGGCATTCGCCGCCTTGACGCTTCCGCCGTAAAGCAGTCGGGTCAGACGGGAAATTGTAACATCTTCTTTTTCCAGTTGGCTACGAATGAAGGCATGTACCTGCTGGGCCTGTTCCGGCGAGGCGGTGCGGCCGGTGCCGATCGCCCAGACAGGCTCGTACGCGATGACCGCCGTGTCAAAGCTGGCAATGCCCTGGGCACTCAACACCGCCTGCAACTGGCGCGCAATGACCGCCTCGGTCTCGCCCGCTTCGCGCTGCTCCAGGGTTTCGCCCACGCACAGGATCGGCGTGAGCCCGGCCGCGCGTGCCGCCGCGAACTTGCGCGCCACCAGTTCATCGCTTTCAGCGTGGTACTGGCGTCGTTCGGAGTGACCGACCAGCGCCCAGCTCGCGCCGATATCGAGCAGCATCGCGGCGGACACCTCGCCAGTGTAGGCGCCCTGCCCCTGGTGCTCGCTGACGTCCTGCGCGCCAATTCCCAGGCCGGATTCGGCGTGTTGCCAGGCCAGCTCGGCCAGGTAGGGAAATGGCGGAAACACGGCAACGTCGATCGAAGCCGGCTTGTCGGCGACGATATCCTTCAGCAGGGCGGCAGCCATGGAACGGCTGCCGTGCATTTTCCAGTTGCCGGCGACAAATTTCTTGCGCATGGTTCGTCTCCACAACGATCGGCCGGCAAGCTTAGCGAGCGAACGGAACATCGGCAAACCGGCCGCGGCGGTGGCGTCGCTTGATCGGCTCGATCAAGATGGAGGCTCCAGTCGAGGAGTGAACATGTCACCTGCCCGCCCATTGAGCCTGATCACCGGCGCTTCGTCCGGCATCGGCGCCGCCTTCGCCCGTCAACTGGCCAAGCTCGGCCACGACCTGGTGCTGACCGCACGCCGTGTCGATCGGCTCGAAGCCCTGGCCGCCGAGTTGCACGAACGCCATGCCTGCACGACCACCGTGCTGGCCGAGGACCTGGCCGACCCGGCGGCACCACGGCGACTGGCCGACGCGTTGCAGCAGCGCGGACTGAGCGTGGACTGGCTGATCAACAACGCCGGCTACGGCGTGCCGGGCACATTCGATGCCAACAGCTGGGCGACGCATGCCGATTTCATGCAGGTGCTGATGACCGCCCCTACCGAACTGGCATGGCTGCTGCTGCCCTCGATGCGCGAACGCGGTCATGGCCGCATCGTCAATGTGGCGTCGCTGGCCGGGCACATGCCCGGAACCGCCGGACATACGCTGTATGCGGCGAGCAAGGCATATCTGATCAAGTTCTCGCAGTCGCTGGCGCTCGAGAACAGTGCGCGTGGAGTGAACGTGTGCGCCTTGTGTCCGGGCTTCACCTGGTCCGAATTCCATGACATCACCGGAACCCGCGACAAGATGAACAAGTTGCCGGGCTTCATGTGGCTGAGTGCCGAAGAAGTCGTCGACCAGGGCATAGCCGCGGTGCAACGCGGGCAAGCGGTCTACCTGCCCGGCCGCGTGAACCGGACGATCAAAGCGATCAACGAGCTGTTGCCCGACCGGCTGTCGTTGTGGCTCTCGGCCCGCCAGGCCCGACGCTACCGCAATACCGAGTTGTAGCACGTCCCCCGGTGCGGTCGCCCCGGCTGCATGGCACGGGAAACGGCGGCAGGCCGCAAGCGCGGGACCGCCGTTTCCTTCGGTGTGACCCGACCCGGTCAGGCGATCAATTTGATCTCGCGCAGTCGCTGCAGCAGGTAATCGTGCGAGCTGATCGAGCTGTCGTAGCGCCGCGGGTTGTCCGCCGTGATGCAGGAATCGAGCGGATCCAGCATCACATCCGGGTTCGGGTGCAGGAAGAACGGCACCGAATAGCGCGGCTTGCGCGCGTTCTCGTTCGGCGGGTTGACGACCCGGTGCGATGTGGACGGGTACACGTGATTGGAGAGCCGCTGCAACATGTCGCCGATGTTGACCACGATCGCGTCGCCCTCGGTGGTGATCGGCAGCCACTCGCCGTGGCTCAATACCTCAAGCCCTTCGGCGCTGGCGCCGACCAGCAAGGTGATGAAATTGATGTCCTCGTGTGCGCCGGCGCGCACGTTGGGGATGTTGTCCTGGGTGATCGGCGGATAATGGATCGGGCGCAGGATCGAATTGCCGACGTCGGTCTTGTCCTCGAAAAAATTCTCCGGCTGCCCGATGTGCAACGCCAGCGCGCGCAACACGCGGGTGCCAAGCTGATCCAGCGCCTCGTACAGGCCGTAACCGTACTGCCTGAAATCCGGCACTTCGGCCGGCCACAGATTCGGCGGCATCAGGTCGGCGAATTTCGAGTCGCGCGGAATCTCGCGACCGATGTGCCAGAACTCCTTCAGGTCGGCGTACTGACTGTCCTTGGCGGTCTCGACCTTGAACGGCGTATAGCCACGCGCGCCGCCACTTCCAGGCACGTGGTAACTCATCTTGACATCGGTCGGCAGCGCGAAGAAACGCTGGAAAACATCGTAGGAGCCGTCGATCAGCTCGCGCGGGATGCCGTGGCCGCTGATGCAGCAGAAGCCGAATTCGCGGTAGGCCGCGCCGATCTCGGCGACGAAGGCGTCACGATCGCTGTCGTAACGACGGATATCGAGGGTGGGAACATGCTTCATGGCTGTAGTCCGTTCAAGGGGCGTGCGGTCGATTTCCGCCACCGCAGGGGCGGGGCACGTCGGGCCATTCCATGGCGACCCTGGAGTTTGTCGGGCTATGGTCGGGCGATCGGTGCATTCGCCTCGACCACCAAAACCCGGCAGGCTCCCAAATACTGCTACAGGTTCACGAGCGTTCGGCTACCGATTTTACAGTCCCGGCGAGTCTTTCCGCCAACTGCCGCACTTCGGTTGCATCCGTGCCCTCGATGGTGACGCGCACCAGCGGCTCGGTACCGGAGGCGCGCAACACCACCCGGCCGCGCCCGTGCAGCACTTGCTCGACCTCGGCCAGCGCCTGCTTTACCTCATTGCTGTCCAGGCTTTCGCGTGCACCGGCGGCGCGCACGTTGAGCATGATCTGCGGCAGCTTGGTCAACCCCTGCCTCGCGGTTGCCAGATCCTGGCCGGAGGCGGTCAGTGCCTCCAGCACGGCCAGGGCGGCGATGATGCCGTCGCCGGTGGTGGCGCGATCCAGACACAGGATGTGACCGGAGGTTTCGCCGCCGAGCATGCCCTCGTGCTGGCGCAATTGCTGCATCACGTAGCGGTCACCGACCTTGGCCCGGATCAGCGGCACCCCGAGTTCGGCCAATGCCAGTTGCAAGCCGTAGTTGCTCATCAAGGTGCCGACCACCGGCCCCTTCAGCAAACCCTGTGCGTGCAGGCTGCGCGCCAGCACGTAGAGGATGTCGTCGCCATCGGCCAGCTGGCCGTGCCGGTCGCACAGGATCACCCGGTCGCCGTCACCGTCGAACGCAATGCCGATATCGGCCGCATGTTCCAGTACGGCCTGCTGCAGCGCCTGCGGATGGGTCGAACCCACTTCGCGATTGATGTTGAAGCCGTCCGGCCTGGCACCGATGCTGACCACCTCGGCGCCAAGCTCGGCAAACACCTTGGGCGCCACCTGATACGTCGCGCCATGCGCACAGTCGAGTACCAGCTTGAGCCCGCGCAGGCTGAAATCCTCGGCTACGGTGGCCTTGCAGAATTCGGCGTAACGCGCCACCGCGTCGTCGACACGAACCGCCTTGCCGAGCTGCTCGGAGGCTACCGTGGCAAAGCTGGCATCGACTTCCTGCTCGATCGCCTGTTCGACCTCGTCAGACAACTTCTCGCCCGCGGCGGAGAAGAACTTGATGCCGTTGTCGTGATGCGGGTTATGCGAGGCACTGATCACGATCCCCGCCTGGGCGCGCATCGAGCGGGTCAGGAACGCCACCGCCGGGGTCGGCATCGGGCCGAGCAGGCCGACATCGGCACCGGCGGCAACCAGGCCGGCTTCCAGCGCCGACTCGAACATGTAGCCGGAAATGCGCGTGTCCTTGCCGATCAGCACCTTCGGCCGCTGCCTGCCCTCGCGTACCAGTACCGCGCCGACCGCCCGGCCCAGCCGCAGCATGAAATCCGCACTGATCGGCCACTCGCCGACCAGGCCACGGATGCCGTCGGTACCGAAATACTTGCGCTCAGTCATCGTGTGCAGCCTTGTTCGAATAGGTGAATTGTCGAGCCCCGGGCGGAACGTGGCTCATTCGTCGTCGGGCCAACGCGGCATCGCGGGGCGCTCTTCGCGACGCGGCACGGCATCGATCGCAGCCACGGCCTGCCATACGGCCAGCGCATCCACCGTGGCCCGCACATCATGCACACGCACCATCCGCGCGCCGCGCTGAACCGCGATCAGTGCCGCCGCGACGGAACCGGATGCACGATCGGCCGGCTCGGTACGGCCCGTCAATCTGCCGATCATGTGCTTGCGCGACAAGCCGGCATACACACCGCTGCCGAGATTGGCAAAACGTTCCAGCGCAGCCAACAGTGCCACATTGTGCTCCAGCGTCTTGCCGAAGCCGAAACCCACATCGACCATCACCTTGCGCCGCTCGATGCCAGCCAGTTCGCAGGCAAACAGCCGATCGGCGAGAAACCGGTGCACCTCGCCGACCACGTCGTCGTAACGCGGATCGTCCTGCATGCTGCGCGGCTCGCCCAGCATGTGCATCAGGCAGACCGGCACGCCGAGCTCGGCCACGGCATCCATCGCACCATCGCGACGCAACGCGTACACGTCGTTGACCATGCCGGCGCCGGCAGCCACTGCGGCGCGCATCACTTCCGGCTTGGAAGTGTCGATCGCGAGCGGCAACGTGGTCTGTGCATGCAGCCGTTCGATCACCGGCAACACCCGGCGCAACTCTTCCTCGACAGGCACTTCGTCGGCACCCGGCCGGGTCGATTCGCCGCCAATGTCGAGCATGTCGGCACCCTCTTCCGCCATCCGCAAACCATGCGCGACGGCAGCGTCCACGCCGGCATGCAGGCCACCGTCGGAAAACGAATCCGGCGTGACATTGAGAATGCCGACCACGCGCGGCCGATCCAGCCGCAGCGGTCGACCGGCACAATCAAGCACAGCTGCAAACATGTCGTGGGTCATGCTCGGATTCCCGATGACAGAACTGGCCGGCGCAGCATCAGGCCGGGGCCTGGCCGCCGAGTTCGCCCATGAATCGGCGATAGTGGCGCAACTCGGCGATGGAGTCGCGGATATCCGACAGCGCCGTATGCGCCGATTCCTTGCCGACGCCCTTGGCGATCTCCGGCGCCCAGCGCCGGGCCAGTTCCTTGAGCGTGGACACATCCAGGTTGCGGTAGTGGAAATAGCGCTCCAGCCGCGGCATCTGCCGGTGCATGAAGCGGCGATCCTGGCAGATCGAATTGCCGCACATCGGCGACTTTCCCGGTGGCACCCAGGAGCGCAGGAATTCCACCGTGGCCTGTTCGGCCATCGCGTGGTCGGTCTGCGAGATAAGCACCTGCCGCCACAGCCCGGACTTGTGGTGCTGGTTGGTGTTCCAGCTGTCCATCGACTCGAGCTGGTCGATTTCGTGACGGATCGCGAACACCGGGCCGTCGGCCAGAACGTTGAGCTCCTTGTCGGTGACGACCGTGGCGATCTCCAGGATCGAGTCGTTGTCGGTATCGAGTCCGGTCATTTCCAGGTCGATCCAGATCAGATTCTCTTCGTGGGCTTGGCTCATGATCTCTCCTTGTGGGCGGGAGTTTATCAGTCTTGAGCCATTCGCTTCGCACCATGCCATCATCGGCACATGCAGACTTTTTTCTGGCACGACTATGAAACCTTCGGCGCAGACAGCCGGCGCGACCGGCCGGTGCAGTTCGCCGGCATCCGCACCACGCTGGAGCTGGAGATCATCGGCGAGCCGGTGATGTTCTACGGCAAGCCGCCGCGGGAGATGCCACCGCATCCCGATGCCTGCATGATCACCGGCATCACGCCACAACTGGCCGAACGCGAAGGCGTCAACGAAGCCGAATTCGCCGCGCGTGTCCACGAACAGCTGGCCCTGCCCGGCACCTGCGGCGTCGGTTACAACTCGCTGCGTTTCGACGACGAGTTCACCCGGCAGATGCTTTACCGCAACTTCTACGAACCGTATGGGCGTGAATGGGAAAACGGCAATTCACGCTGGGACCTGATCGACCTCGTACGCATGTGCCAGGCACTGCGGCCGGAAGGCATCATCTGGCCGACCCGCGAAGATGGCTCACCCAGCTTCAGGCTGGAGCACCTGGCCAGCGCCAACCATCTCCATCAGGAGCGCGCCCACGACGCCTTGTCGGATGTCTATGCACTGATCGACCTGGCCCGCTTGATCCGGGTGCGCCAACCGCGGCTGTGGGACTGGTATTACGCGCTGCGACGCAAGCAGAAAGTGTTCGAACTGCTCGACGTGGTGAACATGACGCCGCTGGTGCATGTGTCCTCGCGCTATCCGGCCAGTCGCCAGTGCCTGGCCGTGATCGCACCACTGGTGGCGCACCCGAGTCGCAGCGGCGAAGTGATCGTGTACGACCTCGCCACCGACCCGAGTACATGGCTCGCGCTGGACGAGGATGACATTGCCGACCGCATCTTCACCGCACGCACCGACCTGCCCGATGGCATCGAACGCATCCCGCTGCGCACGGTGCGTGCCAATCACGCGCCGGCGCTGGCACCCTTGTCGGTGCTGCAAGGCGTCGCACTGGATCGGCTGCAACTTGATCTCGATCGCTGCCAGGCGCATCGCGACACCTTGCGCGCCGTCGACGGCCTCGCCGAAAAACTGCGCCGGGTGTTCCAGCGCGCCGCCGAATTTCCACCACCGGAGGACCCCGAGTTGGCACTGTATGGCGGCGGCTTCCTGCCCGATGCAGACAAGCGCCTGCTCGGCCAGGTGCGTGCCACGCCACCAGATCAGCTGGCGACGCGGGCATTCCCGTTCCGTGACCCGCGCTATGCCGAGTTGCTGTTCCGCTACCGCGCGCGCAACTGGCCGGAGACACTCGACGCCGACGAGACTGTCCGCTGGGAAGCGTTCCGTCGTTGTCGGCTGACCCGGGCCACGCCACTGACCGGCCTCACCCTGGACGACTACTTCGCACGCATCGACGAGTTGCGTCACGACCCGCAGGCACAGGAAAAGCTGGCCCTGCTCGATCACCTGCAGGCATGGGGCGAGGAGCTGACCGAAAGCGTTGCGAGCTGATGGATCCACGGAATGACTTGTTGGAGCGGCTTCAGCCGCGATGCTCCTG
>DATMTH010000060.1:0-10361 GCA_035564915.1 Rhodanobacter sp. | reverse complement strand
CCCAGCCCTAGCGCGGCGCCCACGTCCTCGGTGTCGAAACGCTGCTGTGCCACCGAAAACTCGACGCGGTTGTCGATGCCGAACATCGCGCCGGCATCGTCGAGGTGGTAGTCCTGCACGTTGACCCGGGTGTAGAACGCGTTCGCGCCGAACTGGCCCTGCGTGCCGTAGCTGCCGATCAGCGCCCACGGGGTGAGGCCGCCGCCGGCGGAACCTTCGATCTGCGACACGCCGCCGGTGAGCAGCAGCTTGCCGCTGACGTTGTCAGCTGGATCGCCGCCGTCGGCGGCGATCGCCTGGAGCGAAACCAGTCCGCCAGCCAGCGCCAAGGCGCCGACCAGCAGCAGCTTTTGCCTGCGAAATTTGTGCATTGCCATGTCCTCCCTCTTTGGCGCACCACTTGCGCCATGAGGGAGGTACGGAGCAAATGCGTCCAAGGATGCACGGCGAGCGTTTTTCATTGGACTCGCGCCACGTGCCAGTTGCCGTTCACCCCGTTGCCCAGTGCCGTGCCGGGCGCGGTATCGCCGGCGTAGCGGTAGAGCGGGCGCCCCCGATAGCTCCACTGCCGGCTGTGATCGGCACGCGAAACCAGTCCGAACCCACCCGCCGCCTTGGCGTCTGTCGCGGCGAGATACGGCGGCCACAACGCGGCGCAGGTCCCGTTGCACTGGCTATGGCCGCTGTTACCGTCCGGATCGTAGGTGTACAGCGTCATTCCGTGGCTGCCGACCAGCCGCTGCTGGGTGTCGGCCGCAGGTGGCACCTGCGTTTGCGCGGTGGCCAGGGATGGCTGCAAGCACAGCACGCCCAGCAGGATCGAACAGGTCAGGACCGAGGCTTTCATCGCGTATCTACCCGCTCGACGCAGGCAAATGCCTGCCGAGCTAGATACGGCTGGCGAAGGCGTGCGGATGCGTGATGGATGGGGGTACGGAGGTGGGCGTCCAGCGCGGCGGGGAAAGCGGCTGTTCGGCGCCACGTTTGGTTCTTCAAGCGGAATCGACACAAACGTCCCGGGCGTGTCGCGAGCTCGCATGAGAAGGAAGCTTCGGTTGCGAGCGGTCTTGTTTGGTTGAATACCGAAAAGGCAATTGCACGAGGTTGTGCGCGTTCGCCTGCCTGCCCGCAGATTCGCAGCGGCGACTGCATCCAAGGAGCGTGGCTTCACGTATGAGGGAGAGCAAACATTCGGAATCCAGGCTTTCTGTCCTACCATGGCTACCCATCGCACACACGGAAGCCTGTCGCCGTTCGAGGCGGCGCGAGCCATGTCGAGCATCGAAACCCACGCGAAGGATGCGGGCTACTGGGCCGGTCAGATGGTGGCCGTCTCGTGCACGCGCGATCGGGATAGCTTCATGCGCATCTACGACCACTTCGCGCCCCGTGTTCAGCTCTACCTGAAGGGACTGGGTTCGCCTGAAGCCGTCGCGGAGGAGTTGACCCAGGAAGCGTTGCTGCGACTCTGGCAGCGGGCCGAACTCTACGATGCGGCGCGTAGTGGCCTGTCGACCTGGTTGTTCCGGATCGCCCGGAATCTGCATATCGACCGCGTCCGTAGGGAACCGCAGTGGGTACCGGTACAAGACGCGCTGGAACGACTCGACGAGCCTGAGGATGCCGGGCCCTCGCCGGCGGAGAGCTACGCCGAGCACGTCGACCTCAGGAACCGCATCGAGCAGCTCCCGGCCACCCAAGCCCGATTGATCCGCATGTCCTATTTCGAAGCCAAGTCCCACCAGGAAATTGCCGACGAGCTCGGCATGCCGCTGGGCACGGTGAAATCCTGCCTGCGCCGCGCATTCCTGCGCCTGCAGCTGGGTGTAAGGAGGGGCGCATGACTCCGCGTCATCATCTCAATGAAGCCACCCTGGTCAGCTTTGCTGCCGGCGCCTTGTCGCCCGAGATGACCGCGGTGGCGGCCACGCATCTCGAAGCCTGCCGCGATTGCCGCGACAACTTGGCCCACGCCGAACGCATCGGTGGCCTCTTGCTGGGACAGCAGCAGGCCGCCGAGCTGGATGCAGCCAAGCGCGGCCGCCTGCGCCGGGAAATGCTGGATCGCCTCGACGAATCAACGCAAAGCCGCCACGACGGAACCATCCAGGCGCTCTCGCCTGACGTGAGCCCCGGCGATCCGGATGGCCTGCCGCAACCGCTGCGGGCTTATTTCGGCCCCACATGGAGTGCACTGCGCTGGCGCTGGGTCGCGCCCGGCGTGCACATGATCCGGGCTGCGCACACCAGCGGCGACACCTTGCTTTTGCTCAAGATCGCGCCGGGCAAGAGCATGCCCGTGCATAGCCATCAAGGCACCGAGTTGACCCAGATCCTCCAAGGTGCCTACGACGATGCACTGGGTCATTTCAGCCCCGGGGATGCGGCCGACCTCGACAACGAAACGGAGCATCAGCCGATCACCGCGCCGGGCGCGCCGTGTATTTGTGTCGCGGCAATGGATGCGCCTTTGCGCTTCCCGGGTTGGCTCGCTCGCAAGCTGCAGCCGCTTGTGGGGTTGTAAAAGCTGCAGCAGGCATTGCGGCAAACTTGGCTACGTTGATCGCCGCCTGCACGGCATGTTCCTGGTCATGGCGTGTCGGAATCCACGCATCCAAACCTTCCCCGCTCGGTCAGCGGATTCCATTCCTACGGCTGCGCACTCGCCAGGCTGAGCGCCTTTTCCAACTCGGGATCGCGTCCTTCCTTGATGTCGTCGATGGTGATCGCCACGCGGATATCCGGGTCGATGCCGGCATCGGGCTGCGCAACGACGGGAAACGTGCCGATCAGGGGCAGATCCATTTCCAGCCCCGAATGCGGCAACCTCACGAAGAAGAATGCGCCGCCGTTGATGCCGCAGCGACTGCCGCCGGTAGGTTGTCCGATCAGGGTGCCCAGGTGTTGCGACTTCACGATGCCGGCAAACTGGAACGTCGCCGAGCTGTCGGTCGGGCCGACCAGGACGAAGACGTGACCGGTGAAGCGTGGTGACAGGGCGGCGATGATCGTGCCTCGCGCATCGTCGTCGTACTTCGTGAGTCGGTAGAAGCGCTGGTTGTACGGCTTCGCCTTGTCGCCCCAGTCCTTGAACGACGCATCCCACGTGTCGAGGTAGGGCAGGAGATCCCGCGGCACGCTGCGATAGCGCACCAGACGCAGGTAGTCGGGCAAGGTCGGATCGCGTGCGACCAGATGCGCCAGAATCACGTTGCCGACGTCGTCGCCACCTTCGTTGGCGCGAAGATCGATGATCAGCGAGCGGGCATGCCTTGCCTGGAGTTTCGCAAAGACGCCATCGAGGTAACGGTGCCAATCCCAGGTACTGTTGTACATCGCCCAGGTCGGCATATCGAGCAACGCGACACCTTGCCTCGGAAACGTGAGTTGCCAGGGCGATCCGGAACCGGCGGCGGCTTTGGGCCGGAACGACAGGCGTTGTTTGTACGAGAGCGCGGGAACGGACGTTGTCCAGGCGACTCCGTTCGTATCGCGCACCTTGAGTGCGATGGCCGGGCCGATCTGCTGGTAGAACAGCGGCAGGAAGATATCGAAGGCTTCGTAATCGTCGTTTCCCTGCACTTCGAGATAGGCGATGCGCTTGGCGTCGTTCGCGCCGTCCGCGCGTGCGACCGTCATGAGCGTTTTCAGGATTTGCGGTGTCGCCACGCCATCGATGGCGAGAATCTCCGATCCGGGGCGCAGCCGCGTGTCGCTGGAGAAATTGCGGGTGACGATCATGCGTCCGTCCAGCCAGCGGAAATAGAACGGCACGCGGTTGGTTCCCTTGAACAAGGCTGCCTGCACCGCAGGCGACTGGTTGTAGAAGTTCGCATAGGTGTGGCCACACTCGATGGTTGCGGCTAACTGCGAAAGGGCGACGAAGACGGATGCGCGTGATTGATCGTGGTCGAGCGCGCGGCGCAGCGACGCGAAATGCGCCTTAATCTCCTCGGGTGTGTTGTATCGAAGAAGTCCGGGATGAAGGGTTTCGTAGGCGCGCTGCAGGATGTCGACATCCGCCTGGAGGCCAGCCGTGGCGAGATTGTCCGTCTCAGCCGGTTGTTCGGACGCTGCGACCGCCGGGCATCCGGCAAGCACGATGCACAGAAATGCCGCAATACCATGAAAGCGCATCGGTCGACTCCTCGATAGATTCATGCGACCCGTCAGATTGGTTCGTGAGCGACCTTCAGTCGGCTTGCAGAGAGTCCGGGCTTGCATGGAAGCTGCTTGGGTTCGGATGCTTTCGTGCCGGTGTCATAGATCGTCAAGGTTGTTCAGCAGTTCGGTCGCGCGGTCGCGCAGCACGGCAAGACGAGCTTCGGGCCAGCGACCGAGCTGCCGGTACGCAAACGCAAGGCGGGGGTTGTCGGCCAGCATGTGGCGATGCCGTGCAAGAAAATCCCAGTACAAGGCGTTGAACGGGCAGGCGTCGTCGCCGACTTGCTTGTCTCGCCGGTACCGGCAGCCTCGGCAATAGTCGCTCATGCGATGGATGTACGCCGCCGACGCGACATACGGTTTGGTGGCGAGCAAGCCGCCGTCCGCGTACTGGCTCATGCCCAGGGTGTTGGGCAGTTCCACCCACTCGAACGCGTCGATGTAGATGCCCAGGTACCAGCGGTGCAGCTGCCCGGGATCCAGCCCGGCCAGCAGCGCGAAGTTGCCGGTCAGCATCAGCCGCTGGATGTGATGGGCATGCGCATGCTCCAGCGAGTGCGTGATCGCGTGGTGCAGGCAATTCATCCGGGTGTCGCCAGTCCAGAACCACGCCGGCAGATCGCGCTGGTGGCCGAAGGCGTTGCTCTCGGCATAGGCTGGCATGTGTGCCCAGTACACGCCGCGGATGTATTCGCGCCAACCCAGGATCTGGCGGATGAAACCCTCGGCAGCGGCCAGCGGCACCTTTCCTGCGCGCCATGCCGATTCGGCACGGGCGATGACTTCGCGCGGCGACAGCATCTTGACGTTGAGGGCGAAAGACAACAGGGAGTGAAACAGGCGTGCCGCCTGGGTACTCATCGCATCTTGGTAGTTGCCGAAATGCGACAACGCCTGCTCCACGAAGGCATCCAGCTGCTGCAGGGCCTCGGCGCGATTCAAGGGCCAGCGAAAATCCCCGGCATGTGGTTGGCCGAAACTCCGGACGCCGGCGGCGACGATGCTTGCCCACAGGGCGCGGTGATCGTGGATGGGGCGGTTGTCCGGCGGCTCCAGCGGCATGCCCGACCAGGATCGGCGATTCTCCGCATCGAAGTTCCAGCGCCCGGTCGCTGGTTGGCCGTCTTTTTCCATCAGCACGTCGTGTACCGCGCGCATGTGGCGATAGAACGTTTCCATCCGCCAGTGCTTGCGCGCACCGAACAGTCCCGCGACGTCGTCGCGCCGCGTCAGGAAATGCTCGCTGTCGACCATGCGCGCCGGGATGGCCAAGGTCTGCACGTAATCGGCCAATTGCCGGTCGAGGCGCCACTCGTCGGGTGCCTGGTATTCGAAGGTGGTTGCGTGGCGGTCGACCATCAAGCGGTCGAGGTTGGCCGGGATGGCGTGCAGGTTGTAGGGGTCGTCGATCGCGAGGTAACACACGCGGTGGCCCGCCGACTGGAGTTGCCGCGCGAAATCGCGCATCGCGGCGAAAATGCCCAGGATTTTCTGGGCGTGGTGCAGGACGTAGTCGGTTTCCTGGCGTACCTCCATCAGGACATGCAGGACGTTGGGGTCGACGGCCTCGAACCACGAGTGCCGCGGATTCAACTGATCACCCAACAGCAGCCGCAGCATGGTCATCGCCGGTCATCCGCCTGCGTTTAATCACCGATCCGGGGCTGGCCTGGATGCGATGCCCCGACTTGCTGCCACAACGACGTCACCACCACAACGGCAGCCAGCCCCAAGGCAACCCATGCCGCGACCGTCGCGCCTGCCAGCGTCGAAACATGCTGTTTGGCGTATACCCCGACCAGACCCCAAACGGCGGCCAGCGTGTACCAGGGATTGCCGCGCAGGCGCACGATCGTCGTCAGCAGCAAGACGGCGGCCAGGGCGAACAGGACCAGCGTCCACGGCAGCATCTGCACGGTCGGGAGCAGCTGGAAAGCCACGATCACCTGGGCGACATTGAGAAACACCGCCAGCGACACCCAGCCGGCGTGCAGCGACAGCGGCAGCCATTGCCACCAGCGGCTGCGCGGATGGTTCACGGTATGCGACACCTGCCAGGCCACGTACAGCAGGCACACCAGACTGGCCCAGATGATCGCCAGCGCCAGCCAGAACCACTGCAAGGTGAACACGATCATCCAGGTTGCGGTGAACGCGAAACCCGCGGCCGTCCAAGGCCGGGTACGTCGCAGGCGCTCGTCCGGCCGGCGGTCGAACAGTTGCCGGATGCCGTAAAGCAGATCGAGCAGGAAGATCGGTCCCCAGATCGCGAAGGCGTAGCCGGCCGCCACGATCAGCGTGGGGTAACGGTCCGAGATGGCGCCATTGGTCGGCCCGAACATGCCCGTGTTGGACAGCCACGCGACGACGGGCATGGCCAGGGCGAACAGTGCGACGAGGTATTTCATGAACAGGCTCCCGTGAACGTCTGGCTGCCCTCGCCGATTTCGGGCCAGCGCTGCGGCACCTTCTCGATCCTGCTGACGTCGTAGCCCATCGCCTTGGCCCGATCGAGCATGGCCCGATAGTCGCCGTCCGAAACCGCGGGTGTGCGCGCCATGTACCAGAGGTAGTCCCGTCCATCGCGCACGACCATGACCTGGCTGTAGTCGGGCTTCAGCCAGCCGACCAGGTATTGGGTTGTGAGGAAGGCGAAGAAGCGCACACGCCACTCGCCGTTGCCGCTGCCCGGCACCACACGGGCGCTGGAATGAAGCAGTTTCACGGGGGCGGTGAAACTGTCTGGGCGCTGCCGGAACCAGGTGCAGATGCTGCCGTCGGGATTGCGACTGTAGGTCTCCACCGCGTTGCGGCCGTCGCGTTCGAAGCGGGTGGGGATGGAGGCAATCACGTACCAGCGACCCATGTAGCGTGGCAGGTCGACACCGCTGACCGGTTTGATCGGATCGGCGGTGCCGGCACAGGCCGCCAGCGAAAGCACGGCCAGCAGCACGGCGGCAACGGACGACTTCAAGCGTGTCATGGCGCGATGTCCGGGCGGATGGGCTGGCGGCAGGCCATCCCTCACTCCTGTTCATACGGCCATGGAACGCTATTGGATGCCTCCATCGAAAAGCGATTCAGCGGGGCGCCAACGCTTGCCAGGCACCAAGGGCCGCCTCCCGCGTGGCACCCAGGTCCACCATCGGCGCGGGATAACCGCAGGCCGCTAGCGCCGCCGGGTCGCGCCACGGCTCATGCAACAACTTCGGCGGCAGCGTGGCCAGTTCGGGAAGCCAGCGTTTCAGGTAGCTCGCGTCGGGATCGAACTTGGCTGCCTGCGTATACGGATTGAACACGCGGAAATACGGTGCGGCATCCGCGCCGCAACCGGCCACCCATTGCCAGCCCAACGTGTTGTTGGCCAAGTCGGCATCGACCAGGGTGTCCCAGAACCAGCGGGCGCCGTGATGCCAGTGCTGGCGCAGGTTCTTGGTGAGGAAGCTCGCCACGATCATGCGCACCCGGTTGTGCATCCAGCCGGTGTGCCATAGCTCGCGCATACCGGCGTCGACGAGCGGGACGCCGGTGCGGCCGTGCTGCCAACGTTCGAGCAAGGCCTGATCGGCGGTTGCCCAGCGGAAGCCGTCGAAGCGCGGGTTGAAGTTGTCGCTCGGCGTTCGCGGGAAGTGGTAGAGCAGGTGATGGGCGAATTCGCGCCAGCCCAGTTCGCGCAGATAAGGCTCGATATCCGGGCGGCGTTTCGCGCCGGTCGCGCGGGTACGGCGATCGAGTTCGAAGTGGATCTGGCGTGGCGAGATTTCGCCGAAATGCAGATGCGGCGACAGCTGCGAAGTGCCATGACGCGCGGGCAGGTCGCGGGCATGGGCGTAGTCGCTGAGGGCATCGTCGGCGAAGATCTCCAGCAGCTCCAGCGCGCCGGCTTCGCCCGGCTGCCACGTGTCGGCCAGCCCGCTGGCCCAGCCGATGCGCGGCAGCAGATCGAGTGCCGGCAACGGCAAACCGTCCGGCAAGTTCTGCCAGCCGGCCAGAACGGGCTCGGGCAACGGCGGGCTTGCCTGGATCTGCGTTCGCAAGTTGCGCCAGTAGGGCGTGAAAACCTTGTACGGATCGCCTTGTTGCGTGGCGATCTGCCAAGGCTCGCACCACAGCGCGGCGTTGCAGCTGTGCACTGCGATGCCCAGTTCGCGCAGCGCGTTTTTGATATGCGTGTCGCGGGCGATCGCGGCGGGTTCGTACAACCGGTTCCAGTAAACCGCGCTGGCGCCGCTGTGCCGGATCAGTTCGCGCAGCACATCGAGCGTGTCGCCTTGGCGCAGATGCAGTTCGGCTTGCTGCGCGCGCAGCCGCCGGTCCAGCGCAGCGAGCGAATGATGTAGCCACCAGCGGCTGGCGGCGCCGGGCGACCAACCACCGTCTTCGTCAGGCGCATGGATGAATACGGGCAGCACCTGCGTATGCGTTGCACAGGCTGCGCTCCATGCCGGGTTGTCGACCAAGCGCAGATCGCGCCGGAACAAGACCAGTGCGGTGCTCATGAGGGGATCGGACCGAGCTGGGTCAGACCCGGGGGCGCTCGGTCGTCTTTCTGGCATTGCCAGCCACTTTGTCGCCGCCGGTTTCGGGTGCCGCGCCGATGGCGCCCTTGGCGATGACCGGACCGGTCGGCTGGCCGGTGGGCGAGCCGCCCGGCGGTTCGACCGAGACGGCGAGCGCGGCGGTCGGGCCGAGTTGCGCCAGCAGGGCCGGGGCGAGCGCCAGCGTGGTGGGCTGGTCGCGCGAGATCATGCCGACCGCGATGGGCTTTTGGCCGGCCGGGATCAGCCACAGCTCGGGCGCGCGACCCTGCGCCAGTGTGGCGGGCGCGGCCGGTACCACCACCATGCGGGCGTGCTGCAGGTCCATCGTGGCGGTCCATCCGGTGGTGCCGTTGTCCTGCTTGATCGTCGAGGCCATGTAGGCGACGGCGGTCGTCGTCGGAAGCGGTGGCGGGGTCCGTCGCGGCAGCGCCACTACCAGCAGCAGCGCGACGGCCACCGCGCTCGCGCCGAGGCCCAGCCAGTGCCACAGCGCCAGGTTGTCCCACAACCGCTTGCGCGGTACTGCCTGCGGCGGCGCATCCAGCTGCAGCGCATCGTGGATGCGAGCCCATACGTAGGGGGCGGGCGTCGCTTCCGTGATTTCCTCGGCCAGCGGCTGCAGTCGGCGTTGCCACAAGGCCACCGCCGTCGCGGCCTCGCTGCTGGTGCGCACCTCGTGAGCCACCTCGGCGCGCGCGTCGGCATCGAGCACGCCCAGCACGTATTCGGCATAGCGCAGGTTGTGGTTGCCTTCGTCGGCGGGCGTGTTCATGAGTCGAGGCACGTGCGAAGTTGCATGAGGCTACGGCGAATCCAGCTTTTCATGGTTCCAAGCGGCACCTGGCAGCGTGTCGCCAACTCGTTATACGTAGCTCCGCTGAAAAAGGCTTCACGCACCGAACTGCGCTGTTGCGGTTCCAGCGCGTCGAGGCAGTCCGTGAGCCGGCGATGCTCCTGGCTGGTCTGGGCCTGGGCCGCTGGCGAGGGCTGCTCGTCGACGGCTTCGTCAAGCGTGCGCGGGTCGTCCGGCAGTTCCTCGCGACGCTGGCGCAGGCGGTCGATCGCCTTGTTGCGCGACAGCGTGGTCAGCCAGGTGATCGCACTGGCCTTGGCCGCGTCGAAGCTGGCCGCGCGGTTCCACACCGTGATGTAGATCTCCTGCAGCACTTCTTCCGCGGCGCCACGGTCGTGCAGCATGCGCAGGCACACGCCGAACAGCTTCGACGAGGTGCGCCGGTAGAGCTCGGCGAACGCCTGCTGGTCGCTGCGTCCGGCCTGCTGCAGCAGGCGGTTCAGCTCCTCATGCTCGGCGGTGCGGGTGACGGCCATCGGTGGATCGTCCTGTCGTTGCGGAGCGCTGGCCCCGTCGATCCGGCGATCAAGGATCATCGGCGGTAGAGCTTCGGGATGCCGCAAGCATGGATCGGCAGGAGGTCGCGGCGCAAGCACGAGTCGCGCCGGCGTTGTCGCCGCCAGCCCGATTCCTGCCGAGCCCACGCCTGCGCCATCGCCGCCTGCATGGGTAGCGTCTCCGGCGCGGTCCCACCGGTGATCATGGCTTCGGCCATGACTTCCGGCGCATGCACTAGTGCGAAGTCAACACTATGCTTCAGTCCAAGCTAAGCAGCAGTGCAGGCGAGTGCGTGGACGAGATCG
>DATMTH010000059.1:0-1684 GCA_035564915.1 Rhodanobacter sp. | reverse complement strand
GCCGGGGCGCTCAGGGGCTTGGCGACGGGGGCCGGCGTCTGCGCATTGCGGTAGCGGGTGATGAAGCGGCCGAACCAGTCGCGCAGCGTGGCATCGTCGAGTGCGACCGCAAACGGCAGCGCGGTTTTCAGCCGGCCCAGTGCAGCCTTGTCGATTTCCCCGCCGGCCTTGGCCGGGGTGAGATCAGGGTCGGCATAACGCTGGTCTTCATCCAGGCGTTCGGCAAGGTAGTCGGCCAGGTCGCCGGTGAGCTCGGCTTGCGAGGGCGCACGCATGCCGACCGAAAATGTCATGCAGGGACCGCCGAAGGCCACGCCGTCGTGCGCGATGCCCGGCGGCAGGTACAGCATGTCACCCGGCTCCAGCAGCCATTCGTGGGTGGGCTCGAAGTGCGCGAGCTGTTTCAGCTCCACGTCGGGGCGGACATCCTTCGGTGCCTGCGGGTCGGTGCTGATCGCCCAGTGCCGCTGGCCCAGTCCCTGCAGCAGGAACACATCGTACTGGTCGACATGGGCACCCACGCCGCCACCCGGCTCGGCATAGGAAATCATGATGTCGTCGACACGCCAGCTGGGCAGGAAGGCAAACGGTTCCAGCAGCGCGGCGACATCGGCGTCCCATTTGTCCACGTCCTGCACCAGCAGGGTCCAGTTCGCGTCTCCGGTGTTGGCGAAGTCGGCTTCGGCAAGTGGGCCGCTTTTCACCTGCCAGCGTTCGCGCTTTTCATCGTGCCGGATCAGGCGCGCGAGCACGCCGTCCTCGCAGGCCAGACCGGCCAGGTCGTTCGGTTCGATCGGTGGCGTGAAGTCCGGAAATGCGTTGCGGATCAGCAGCGGGCGCTTCTGCCAGTAATCGCGCAGGAATTGCGTGGGCGACATGCCGAGCGGCAGCCGGGTGGAACCGTGGACCTCGATGGGGACGGACTTGCGGGAAGTGGATGCGATAGCCATGCGCGGCATTGTAGCCGCGAGCCATGGCGGCGTGGCCTGGAGTCGGCGCTCAGCGCATCAGGGCGATGGCGTTGTTCACGCCCAGCGCCAGCACGGTGAGGCCGGCCAGCAAGGTGGTGACGCGCGGCGGGATGCGCCGGACCAGCAGCGCACCGACCGGTGCGGCAATCACGCCACCGGCGATCAGCCCGGCGATGACGCTGAGCTTGCCGGTACCCAGGGTCAGCAGGAAGCTGATGCTGGCGACCAGGCTGACCACGCATTTGGCCAGATGCACGCTGCCGATCACCCGGCGCGGCTCCATGCCGCGTGCCACCAGCGTGGTAACCGTCACCGCGCTCCAGCCGCCGCCGCCGATGGCGTCCAGGAAACCGGCGACGAAACCCAGTGGCGCGGTGCCCGGCGGCACGTCCGTGCGATGCGGCACGTTGCTGCGCAGGGTGCGCAACAGCAGGAAGATGCCGATCAGCAGCAGGTACGGGGTCAGCACGATGCGGATCCAGCGAGCCGGCAGATGCACCAGCAGCAACGAGCCGATCAGTGCGCCGATGACGCCGGTGACCACCAACGCCATGAACAACTTGCGGCGCACGTTGCCGGCCCACAGGTGGCTGAGCCCGGAGGCTCCGCAGGTAAAGGTTTCGGTGTAGTGCACACTGGCGCTGGCCATTGCCGGCGGCATGCCCAGGCTCATCAGCATGCCGGCCGAGGTCACGCCATAGGCCATGCCGAGG
>DATMTH010000058.1:0-127003 GCA_035564915.1 Rhodanobacter sp. | reverse complement strand
GGTGTCAGGCCAGCCCACCATCATACGCGTTGCCGCATTGCCAGCAAAGCGCCCGCTGGCTACACTGTCAGGCTATATAAGTCTCTATCCCCCAAGGATTTCGCAATGGCACGTATTACCGTGGAAGACTGCCTCGAGGTGGTCGACAACCGCTTCGAGCTGGTGCTGATGGCAACCAAGCGCGCGCGGCAGCTGGAAAAGGGTGCCGAGCCGGCCGTCAATCCCGATCATGACAAGCCGACCGTGCTGGCATTGCGCGAAATTGCCGCCCGTCGCATCGATCAGGTCACCATCGATCAGATCGACAAGGCCGAGCGCGAGCGTGCCGAGCGCGAAGCGCTGGAATGGGCGGCGGCGGAAGTGGATGACGATCTGTCCAAGGGTGGCGACGACTGATGGATGGCGACCGTTGTAGCGTGCATGGTTGCGGCACCGGTGCAGCTGGTGCAGTCGTGCATGCGTACAAGGTTGCCGGGCGTTGCCTTCGTGGGGTCGGCGCCTGAGCCGGCGCCAGTCAACGATGACTGCGGCAACCGAACCCGGCCCGGTCGACTTGTCCACCTTGCCAGCCTACGTGCTGGCGTTGAAAGAGCGCATCGCCTATCTGCCTGAAGTGCAGATCCAGCGCGTGCTGCGCGCGTTCCAGCTTGGTGAGCGTGCACACGCCGGGCAGGAGCGCAAGAGCGGCGAACCGTACATCACCCATCCCGTCGCCGTGGCCGGCATCCTGGCCGAACTCGGGCTGGATGCCGAGACGATCATCGCGGCGATCCTGCACGACACTCTTGAAGACACCGAACTCAGCCGCGAGGTATTGGCGGCCGAATTCGGCGAGGTTGTGGCCGAACTGGTCGATGGCGTCACCAAGCTGGACAAGATGCGCTTTGGTACCCGGCAAGAGGCCGATGCGGAAAGCTTCCGCAAGATGTTGCTGGCGATGGCGCGCGATATCCGGGTGATCCTGATCAAGCTGGCCGACCGCCTGCACAACATGCGCACGCTCGGTGCCAAGGATGGTTCGTCGCGCCGGCGGATTGCCCGCGAAACGCTGGAAATCTTTGCCCCGATCGCCCAGCGTCTGGGCATGAACAAATTCAAGGCGGAGCTGCAGGACCTGGGCTTCCGCGCGCTGTATCCGGATCGCTATCGGGTGATCAGCGAGCGCATCAAGGCTGCGCTCGGCAATCGCCGCGAGGCGATGGGCAAGATCGAAACGGCACTTTCGGCAAGACTCTCCGCCGACCACCTGTCGGCCCGCGTGGTGGGGCGGATCAAGTCGGCCTGGAGCATCTATTCCAAGATGCGCGGCGACCACAAGAGCTTCACCCAGCTGATGGACGTCTACGGCTTTCGCGTGGTCGTCGACAGTGCGATGAGCTGCTACATGGCGCTGGGTGTCGTGCATGCGCTGTACAAGCCGGTCGACAAGCGGTTCAAGGATTTCGTCGCGATTCCCAAGGCGAATGGTTACCAGTCGCTGCATACCGTGCTGCTGGGACCGTTTGGTGCGCCAATCGAAGTGCAGATCCGCACCGCCGAGATGGATTCGGTGGCCGAGCGTGGCGTGGCTGCGCACTGGGCCTACAAGACCGATAGTGGTCCGGCCAACAGCGCCCAGGCACGGGCACGCGAGTGGTTGTCTTCGATGGTCGACAGCTCGGCCAATACGGTGTCGTCGTCGGAGTTCATCGAGAACGTCAAGATCGACCTGTTCCCGGACGAGGTGTACCTGTTCACCCCGCGCGGCGATATCCTGTCGCTGCCGCGCAACGCCACCGCACTGGATTTTGCCTACGCCGTGCATACGGATGTCGGTGACCACGCGGTGGCAGCGCGGGTCGACAAGCGCCTGTTGCCCTTGCGCACCCGGCTCGAATCGGGCCAGTTGGTGGAGATCATCACCGCGCCCTCGGCGGTGCCGAACCCGGCCTGGCTGGAAGTGGTGGTCACCGGCAAGGCGCGTACCGCGATTCGTCAGTATCTGAAACACCTGCAGCACGAGGACGCGGTCGACTTTGGCCACCGCATGCTTGATCGCGCGCTCGATGCGCAGGGCAGCAGCCTGGATGCCATCGCGCCGGCCGTGCTGGACCGATTTCTTGCAACCTCCAATCTCAAACGGCTGGAAGAGCTGCTGTCCGATATCGCGCTGGGCAACCGCATGCCGGATGTGGTTGCCAGCCAGCTGCTGGGTTCGCGACGAAAGAAGAAAGGGGCCACGAAGCAGGCCTCGACACTGGCGCAGGAAAAAATCCGCATCAGTGGTGCCGAACGTGGCGTGCTCAGCTTCGCCAACTGTTGCCACCCGCTGCCGGGCGACGACATCATCGGTTATCTGTCTTCGGGCAAGGGCATCGTGGTGCATCGTCAGGAGTGCCCCAATGTGGTGGAGCTTTCCAAGTCACCCGAACGTTGTGTCGGGATCGAATGGGGTCGCGACGTGCAAGGCGACTATCGTGCGCAGTTGCGGATCGAGGTGATCAACCGTCCCGGCGTGCTGGCCACGGTGGCCGCCGCCATCGCCGCTGCCGATTCCAACATCGAGAACGTGGAGTACGTCGAGCGCGATGCTTCGGCCGCGACGTTGCTGTTCTCGATGGAAGTGAAGAACCGCAAGCACCTTGCCGACGTGATTCGCCGTGTGCGTCGCACCGGCGTGGTCAGCGGCGCATACCGTTACCCCCTGTAAGGCTGCAGCCTTTCCACCCTCGATTTGCTCGGCAGGGCATCACGTTCCGGTCGTGATTGACGGCATGCGCCAGACGTCGTGTGCATCCGTACAATGGGGCTCTATCCACTTGAGGCTCATCGAATGTCACGCAGCACGATTTTCACCGAGATGGCACCGGCCGCGATCGGCCCGTATTCGCAGGCTGTACACGTGGGCAGCACGGTTTATTTTTCCGGCCAGATTCCGCTCGACCCGGCCAGTGGCAAACTGGTCGAGGGCGATATCGAAGCGCAGGCGCGCCGCGTGTTCGACAATCTTGCGGCGGTGGCCGAGGCTGCCGGCGGGTCGCTGGCGCAGATCGTGCGTGTCGGTATCTATGTCACCGACCTGGCGAATTTCGCCGCGGTCAATGCCGTGATGGCTGAATACTTTCAACAGCCGTATCCGGCGCGTTCCACCATCGAGGTCTCTGCGTTGCCATTGAAGGCACAGGTCGAGGTCGATGCGATCATGGTGTTGTCGTAAACGCACTCGGCTGAGTCGCTCCGTCGGCGAATGCTGACAGGCGTCCTTGCCGCGGGCGCTTACGACGAGCAACCCGGCTCGGTTAGGCTTGCGCCTGATGGCTACCCGCTCCGCCAAAACTTCCTCCAGCCCTGATGTCGGTACCGATGATGGTGCTGCGCCGCCGAGCGTGTTGCCGGGTGTCGGCCCGGCACTGGCCGAGGTGCTTGCCCGGTTGGGATTGGAACGGGTGCAGGATCTGTGGTTCCACTTGCCCTTGCGCTATGAAGACAAGACCCGGGTCACGGCCATGGCCGACCTGCGTGTCGGTGAACGGGCCCAGGTCGAGGGTGTGGTCGAGGCGGTCGAGCGCGGCTTCCGCTATCGACCGCAATTGAAAGTGCTCGTCGGTGACGCCAGCGGACACACCTTGCTGTTGCGCTTCTTCCATTTCAATCGTGCCCAGGCCGAGCAATTGCGGCCCGGCGTTCGCCTGTTGTGTTACGGCGAGGTACGCCACGGAACGCAAGGGCTGGAGATGGTGCACCCGAATTACCAGCGACTGGCTGGCGATGCAGCGGTGGTCGTGGATGATCTGCTCAGCCCGGTGTATCCGACGACCGAAGGGCTGGGTACCAAACGGCTTTCCGGGGTGATCGGCAAGGCACTGGCGTTGTTGCCGGCGAGTGCGCAACTGGAGCTGATTCCCGCGTCGCTGTGTGCCGAGTTTGGCCTGACCTCGTTGCGTGACGCCTTGTTGCATGTGCATCGGCCATCGCCGGACGCGAATCTGGGTCAGCTGCTGTCGGGCCGGCATCCGGCGCAGCAACGACTGGCTTTCGAGGAATTGCTTGCCCAGCATCTGAGCCTGAGGCGCATGCGCGAAACGGTGCGGCGTCGCCGTGCGTCGAAGCTGGGCGGGGATGGCGAATTGCGCCGGCGGTTGCTCGCCGGCTTGCCGTTCCGGTTGACCGCTGCGCAGCATCGGGTTGCCGAGGAAGTGGCTGCCGATCTCGCTATGCCAAGACCCATGCTGCGCCTGGTGCAGGGGGATGTCGGCTCCGGCAAGACCGTGATTGCCGCGCTGGCTGCGCTGGCGGCGGTGGAATCGGGTCGGCAGGTGGCGTTGATGGCGCCGACCGAATTGCTGGCCGAGCAGCATCTGCACAATTTCCGGCAATGGTTGCAGCCGCTCGGCATCGAGGTGGAGTGGCTGGCAGGCAAGATCACCGGCAAGGCACGCAAGCACGCGCTCGAGCGCGCGGCCTCCGGTGCGTCGGTGGTGATCGGGACGCATGCGTTGATGCAGGAGGGAGTGATGTTTTCGCGGCTGGGCCTGGTCATCGTCGATGAGCAGCACCGTTTCGGCGTGCAGCAACGGTTGGCCTTGCGCGACAAGGGCCGCGACGGGCAAAGGGTGCCGCACCAGCTGGTGCTCACGGCGACACCGATCCCGCGCACGCTGGCGATGAGTGTGTATGCCGACCTGGATGTGTCCTCGATCGACGAATTGCCGCCCGGTCGGACCCCGGTGCAAACCGTTGCCATCTCCAATGCGCGGCGGGCCGAAGTCATCGAGCGAATCCGCGTGGCGTGCGGAGAGGGGCGACAGGTCTATTGGGTATGCACCCTGATCGAGGAGTCCGAGCAGTTGCTTGCGCAGGCGGCCGAGGTGGCACATGCCGAGCTGTCCGTGGCACTCGAAGGTTTCGGCATCGGGCTGATCCACGGTCGCATGAAGCCGAAGGAAAAGCAGGCGGTGATGGATGCGTTCAAGCGCGATGAACTGGCCGTGCTGGTGGCCACCACGGTAATCGAGGTGGGCGTGGACGTACCCAATGCCAGTTTGATGGTGATCGAAAACAGCGAGCGCCTGGGGCTGGCCCAGTTGCATCAGTTGCGTGGTCGGGTGGGGCGCGGCGCGGTGGCTTCCAATTGCGTGCTGCTGTACCAGCCGCCACTGGGAGAACTGGCGCGCGAGCGGCTGCAGGTGATGCGGGAGACGACCGATGGCTTTCGCATTGCCGAAAAGGATCTCGAGCTTCGCGGCCCGGGCGAAGTGCTGGGTACCCGCCAGACTGGCGAGCTGAGTTTCCGTATCGCCGACCTGGGTCGTGATGCCCATCTGCTGCCGGCGGTGCAGCACGTTGGCGAGATCATGCTGGCGCAATATCCCCGCCAGGCCGATCAGCTGATCGAGCGCTGGATCGGCAAGGCCGCGCGCTACGCGCATGCATGAGGTGGGAATGCGGCGAACTCGCGCATGGGTGCGGTTGCGTTTATGCTGATCCGCTGACCACCACATGCACGATCTCATGACACGACCGCAACTCCTGATTGATACCGACCCGGGCGTCGACGACGCATTGGCGATACTGATGGCCCATGCTCACGCGGATATTGCCGGGTTGAGCATTGCCGCCGGCAATGTCGGACTGGGCCACACCGTGCGCAACGCGCGCACCCTGGTCGACCTGCTCGGTGGCGGCATTCCGGTGTTTGCCGGGTGCGCCACGCCGCTGGTGCGCGCACCGGAGGAGGACGCCGCTTTTGTGCATGGCATGGATGGTTTCGGTGACATCGGCTTCGCCGAGCCGGCGGCCGGTCTTGCCGGCGAAGCGGCCGCGCTGGCCTTGCTTCGGCTGACGCGCGAGCGCCCGGGCGAGCTGACCCTGGTCGCGTTGGCACCGTTGACCAATCTGGCGCTGGCGTTGCGGCTCGATCCGAGCCTGCCGGAAAGGATTGCCCGGCTGGTGGTGATGGGCGGCGCGGTGACCGGGCATGGCAACACCGGCAAGATCCCGGCGGAATTCAATATCGGCTTCGACCCCGAGGCGGCCCATGTCGTGTTCGAGGCGTTTCCGGCATTCGACCTGGTCGACTGGGAGGCCACCTTGCGGCATGCCTTCGACGATGCCGAGTTCGATGCCTGGCTGGCTGCCGGCGACCAGCGGGCGGATTTCTTCGGCAAGATCGTGGCCACGGCGCGCGACTACAACGCCAGGCACGACCGTGGCGGGCTGGTGGCCGCCGATGCATTGGCCATGGCTGTCGCGCTGGATCCCTCGATTGTCACCCGCAGCGAGAAGCGGGCGGTGGCGGTAGAGCTGGATGGCCGTCTGACCCGCGGCGCGACCGTGGTCGACTGGGCGGCTCGGCTCGGCCGGTCGGCCCAGGCGAACATCGTGCTGGAGGTGGATCAGGCGCGCTTTGCCGCGATGGTGAAGCGGGCACTCGGGGTGGCGGGCTGATCCATGGATGGGCCGACTTGCACGGCCAATCGCATCCCCGTTACAATGCCGCTCTTTTCACCACCGCTTTAGAGCCAGTCCATGAAGCCTGATATCCATCCGAACTACGCCCCGGTGGTGTTCCAGGACCTGTCGTCCGACTTTTCGTTCCTGACCAAGTCGACCATGTCCAGCAAGGAAACCATCAAGTGGGAAGATGGCAATGAGTACCCGCTGATCAAGGTGGATATCTCCAGCCATTCGCACCCGTTCTACACCGGCAAGCAGAAGACGCTGGACGTGGGCGGTCGCGTCGACAAGTTCCGTCGCCGCTACGCGGGCTCCAGCAAGGCATAACCCGACGCGGTCATTGCCTGGCAATAACCGTTGATCATCGATTCCGGACACGGGGCGGGCGCCAGCCTGCCCCGTGTTTTTTCGTGCCCGGTGTGGCGACAACCCCACCATGCGCGCTCGAATGCTGTTCCGCCATTGTGCGATAATCAGCGAATCAGGTGTCGCACTTCGCATGGCCCCGACATGTATGTGACACCGGCTATCTTCTGTCCGCGATCACGGCTCTGCCGCGATCGCGGATGCGACCCACATGTAAGGAGGTTTCCGTGTCCGATCCCAAGATCGTCAAGCTGGTGGATGAGTCGAGCAAACGCAGCAGCGAGTTGCCGCTGGTCGGCGGAACGCTGGGGCCGGCATGCATCGATATCGGTACGTTGTACAAGGATACCGGGCACTACACCTTCGACCCGGGGTTTGGCAGCACCGCGAGCACCAAGAGCGCGATCACCTATATCGATGGCGACAAGGGCGTGCTGCTGTACCGGGGTTACCCGATCGAGCAACTGGCGGAAAACTCCAACTTCCTGGAGGTCTCCTACCTGCTGCTCAACGGCGAACTGCCGAACAAGGCCGAGTTCTCGAACTTCGAGCATGACATCACGCATCACACGATGATGCACGAGGCGCAGAAGAACTTCTTCGGCGGCTTCCACCATGATGCGCACCCGATGGCGATGCTGGCTGCAGCCGTGGCCTCGTTGTCGGCGTTCTACCACGACGACCTGGATGTGGAAAACCCGGCCGATCGCAAGATGGCCGCGATTCGCCTGATTGCCAAGATGCCGACGATCGCCGCGGCCTGCTTTCGCTATTCGATCGGCTGGCCGGTGCGCTACCCGCGCAACAACCTCGAATACGTCACCCGCTTCCTGCACATGATGTTCGAGGTGCCGAGCGAGCCGTTGCAGTTGAATCCGGTCACGGCCAAGGCGCTCGACCTGTTGTTCATCCTGCATGCCGACCACGAGCAGAATGCGTCGACCTCGACCGTGCGCCTGGTCGGTTCCACCGGCGCCAACCCGTATGCCTCGATTGCGGCCGGCATCACGGCACTCTGGGGCCCGGCACATGGTGGCGCCAACGAAGCGGTGCTCAAGCAGTTGCAGGAGATCGGCACGCCGGACAACGTCGAGTCGGCCGTGTTGCGCGCGAAGGACAAGAATGACAGCTTCCGCCTGATGGGCTTCGGCCATCGCGTGTACAAGAACTTCGATCCGCGCGCCAAGATCATTCGCGAGATGTGCCACAAGGTGCTGGCCGAGCTGGGTGTGAACGACCCGCTGCTCGAGGTGGCGATGAAGCTGGAAGAGGCGGCGCTGAAAGACGACTACTTCGTCGAGCGCAAGCTGTACCCGAACGTCGATTTCTACTCGGGCATCATCTACAAGGCGTTGGGCATCCCGACCGAGATGTTCACGGTGATGTTTGCCATCGCGCGGACTGCCGGCTGGATCGCGCACTGGATCGAGCAGCACGAGACGCCGGGGTCGCGTATCGGCCGTCCGCGCCAGATCTACACCGGTGCCGATGTGCGCGACTACGTGCCAGCCACCAGGCGCTGATCGGGAGGTCGGCCTGACATTCGAAATGCCTCGGTGGAAGCCGGGGCATTCTTGTCAGGCTCAATGGCGCTCAGCGCCGTTTGGCCGTGAGGCGCTGTTCGATGACGCTCGCCGCGGAGGCATCTTCCGCCAGCAGCATCTCGACCTGCGCCACTGCGGCACGACGCATCGGCCGATCGTCCGCCCGATTCAATGGTGCCTCACGGATGGCATCGCGAGGCAGGACGGTCAGGTCGAACGGCAATTGATCGGCGGCGAACAGCAGAACCGGATATTCCGGTTGGCCGCCGTGGGCATAACGCAACCGACGCATCTGGTTCTCGATCGGTACGCCGTGCTCGCGCAGATAGTGTTCGACGGCGTCCGCGTCATCGCTGAATACGTGCAGGCAGACCGCCGAGTGCGCATCGGCCGTGCCATCAAGCACCGCGCCCACCAGGCGCGGCTCGAACTGGTGCAGGAAGCGCATGGCCTGGAGTGCCGCTTCACGTCGCTGCATCAACAACGCGGGTTGGCTGTCGGCGAGAAACAGCCGCTGGTGCTCCCGCAGTGCCTGTTCGATTTCCAGATTGCGTGGCAGAGCCTGACTGTCGAGGATGCCGAGATGTTCGGCAGCCTTCAGCTTGGCATGGTGGAAGTCGCGAATGCCATGCTCGCTCATCAATCGCGCGGCTTCCTGGGCAACACGCATGCGGTTGCGTTGCATGCGGTCATGCGCATGGATGCGGTGGTGTTCGCCTCGGGACATGGCGCACTCCTCATCAATCGGTGGCTGCATCACGCACGGGTCCGCCGTGCGCTCAGAAGATGTCGTAGGCGTGTTGCTGATCCTGCTCCTTCTGTTGGGCAGCCTGTTTGCGCAGCCGGTCGACGTCTTCCACCTTGAACATTTCGTTCATGCCATCCGGATCATCCGCCGAGGTGGGCAAGCCACTTTGACGATTGATCCATACCGTACTGATTCCCGGCGGCATCGGCAATGAGTTCATGGGCAGGCCCTTCAGCGAATCCCCCATGTATTGCATCCAGATGGGCAACGCAGCCTTGGCGCCGAACTCACCGCGGCCGAGTGAGCTGTAGTCGTCGAAGCCGACCCATACCGCGGTCGACAGGTCGCCGTTGAAGCCGACGAACCAGGCATCGCGGTGATCATTGGTGGTGCCGGTCTTGCCAGCCAGATCGGGTCGATCCAGCGCACGCGCGGCCGAGCCGGTGCCACGCAGGATCACGTCCTTCATCAACGACGTCATCAAATAGTCGTTGCGCGGGCCGATCACGCGCGGTGCAAGTACCGGTGGATGGTTGCTGTCGTCATGGATGTCGGCAGGCAGCACGGCTTCGCCCACCCCGTCTGTAGTGCTTGCCGCTGCCGGTGCGCTGCTGGCGCTGGCGATGCCGTTTGCCGGCGTCTTGCGCATTTCGGCCGGTGGTGGTCCGGGCGGGCTGGTGTCGAGCAGGCGCTCCTTGCACTGGCGGCAGGCGCGTGCAGGGTTGGCTACGTATACCGGCTTGCCGTTGCGATCATCGATTTCCCGGATGAAATAGGGGGTGACCAGGTAGCCGCCATTGGCGAATACCGCATAGCCGCGAGCCTGACCCATCGGCGATACCGACGCGGTGCCCAGCGCCATCGACAGGTTCGCCGGGATGGCGTCCAGAGAGAAGCCGAAACGGGTGGCGTATTCGCGAACGAAGGGAACGCCAACCGCGTCGAGCAGGCGCACCGAGACCAGGTTCTTCGATTGCACCAGTGCCTCGCGCAGGCGCATCGGCCCGGCAAACTTGCCGTCATCATTCGATGGCGTCCAGATGCCATTCGGACGTGAAGGGTCGGGCAGGGCCAGGGGCGCGTCGTTGATGATGGAGGCCGTGGTGAAGCCGCGGTCGAGTGCTGCGGAATACAGGTAGGGTTTGAAACTGGACCCTGGTTGACGCGCCGCCATCACCGCGCGGTTGAACTTGCTGCGCATGAAGCTGAAGCCCCCGACCAGGGCTTCGATCGCACCGTCTTCCGGATCGATCGAGGTCAGCCCGGCTTGGGCAGCGGGGATTTGCGCCAGCTGCCAGTCGCCTTTGTCGTCGCGACCGAGCCTGATCACGTCGCCGCGCTTGAGCACCGCATCCACGCGGGAGGGTGCCGTGCCGACGCGGTCGTCGTTGATATGCTTGCGTGCCCAGCTGATCGCGCCAAGATCGAGAATGACGTTGTCGTGGGTGGCCAGATAGATCGTTGCCTGCTTTTCGTTGCTGCTGATCACCAGGCCGGGCTGCAGCCCGGAGATGTCGGTGTAGCTGGACAGCACCTGGTCGAAATCTGCCTCGCTGGCGTTTGCCGGCAGATCCTGGTGGGCTTCGGGGCCGCGCCAGCCATGGCGATGGTCATACGCGATGAGCCCGTTGCGCACGGCATCCACGGCGGCTTGCTGACGAGTGCTCTGCACGGTGGTCTTGACCACATAGCCTTCGGTCAACGCGTCGTTGCCGAGCCGGTCGAGCACCTGGCGACGTACCATTTCGGCCAGATACGGCGCATCCACCTCGATCGGCTGTTCGTGCGGGTAAGCATGGTTGGGTTCGGCAACGGCCTGGGCGTGCACGGCCTTGGTGATGTAGCCGTGGCGCAGCATTTCACCGAGTACCCAGTTGCGGCGGGCCATTTCGCGCTTGGGACTGTTGATCGGGTTGACTGCGGAGGGCAACTGGAAGGTCGAGGCGATCGCGGCACATTCGGCCACGGTGAGCTGATTCAGCGTCTTGCCGTAGTAATACTCCGCGGCCGCGCCCACGCCATAGGAGCGATGGCCCAGGAACATCTTGTTCAGATACAACTCGAGGATCTGATCCTTGCTCAGTTCATGTTCGATGCGCAGTGCGATGAAGATCTCGGTGAGCTTGCGCGAATAGAGTTTTTCGGGGCTGAGGAAGAAGTTGCGTGCGACCTGCTGGGTGATGGTCGAGCCGCCGGGCCCCTTGTCTCCCCCGGTGATGATCACATGCCATGCGGCGCGTGCAATGCCGTGCCAATCCACGCCCGGATGGTGGTAGAAATCGGCATCTTCGGCCGACAGCACGGCGTGCTTGAGCCGCTCGGGCACATCGGCGATGTCCACCGGGATGCGCCGGGTCTCGCCGAAGCTGGCAATCAGCTTGCCGTCGGCACTGAGTACCCGCAGCGGCACCTGCATGTGGTAGTCCTTGAGAACGGCCACCGAAGGGAGCCTGGGTGCTATAAGCCAATAAGCCACACCAACCGCAACAACTGCCAGAAGTAAACCGGAAAAGGCCAGGATCAGTGCCCAGCGCAACAAACGCTTGAAAATTTGCATGGTGTGGAGATAGCGAGACCTGAGTCAAAACATGGCAGAGTATAGATGTAGCAGTATTCGATACATGAGGCGTGATCGACCAAAGCAAGGGTCGCGCCAACGCAGGCATTGCGGCAAATGTGGTGGACATCACGTCATTTACTTGAGAAAGTTGCCGTAGGCCGTTGCCATTGCGTCAATTTTTCGATTTAATGCCACTGCACATCCCACCAGGATTCTGGCCAGGGCTACAGTGGCAAGGGGGAAACACCGTGGGGCTTTTTACACCCAAGAAGCCGGCGCTGATTGGAGTCGACATCAGTTCGACCGCCGTCAAGCTGCTGCAGCTAAGTCAGGCAGGCGGTCGCTATCGCGTGGAGCACTACGCGGTTGAACCTCTGCCGCCCAACGCCGTGGTCGAGAAAAACATTGTCGAGGTCGAGGCGGTGGGTGATGCAATCCGCCGCGCACTGGCGCGATCGGGCTCCAAGCTCAAGCACGCATCAGCCGCGGTGGCCGGGTCGGCGGTGATCACCCGCATCATCCCGATGACCAGCGAGTTGTCCGATGACGATCTGGAAGGACAGATCCAGGTCGAGGCGAATCAGTACATCCCGTATCCGATCGAAGAAGTCAGTCTCGACTTCGAAGTCGTCGGTCCGGTGCGCGACAACCCCGACATGAACAACATATTGCTGGCCGCCTCGCGTACCGAGAACGTCGACATGCGCGTGGCCGCACTCGATCTGGGCGGGCTCACCGCCGGCGTGATCGACGTCGAGGCTTTCGCCATGGAGAACGCGTTCGCACTGGTGGCCGATCAGCTGAACGTCGGCCGCGACGCGCTGGTGGCCGTAGTCGACATCGGCGCCACCATGACCACGCTCTCCGTGTTGCGCAACCAGCGCACCATCTATTCGCGCGAGCAGGTGTTCGGCGGCAAGCAGCTGACCGATGAGATCATGCGCCGCTTCGGGCTTTCCTATGAAGAGGCCGGGCGCGCCAAGCGCAAGGGCGGTTTGCCGGAATCCTACGAGAGCGAGGCGCTGGAGCCATTCAAGGAGTCGTTGATTCAACAGATCAGCCGTCTGCTGCAGTTCTTCTTCGCCGGCAGTGAATACAGCAAGGTAGATCAGGTGGTTCTGGCCGGTGGTTGTGCCTCGATCGAAGGACTTGGCCCGATGCTGGAAGAGCAGCTCGGCGTGCCTTGCGTGGTCGCCAATCCGCTGGCCCGCATGTCGCTGTCGCCACGGGTGCAGGCCCAGGCATTGGCGCAGGACGCACCGGCGCTGATGATCGCGGTCGGCCTCGCCTTGAGGAGTTTCGACTGATGGCACACGTCAACCTACTTCCGTGGCGCGCCGAACGGCGCAAGCAACGCGAACGCGAGTTCTACATGCAGCTGGTGGCTGCTTTCGTGGTGGGGCTCGGTTTGTTGCTGCTGTGGATATTCTGGATGGATCAGCGCATCGACAACCAGAACGACCGCAACGCCTACCTGCAGACCGAAATCAAGCAGCTGGACGTGCGCATTGCCAAGATCAAGGATCTGGAAACGGTGCGCGAACACCTGCTGGCCCGCAAGCAGATCATCGAGCAGTTGCAGGCTGACCGCTCGCAGATGGTGCATCTGTTCGACGAACTGGTGAAAACCATCCCCTCCAATGCCCGGCTGACTGCCATGAAGCAGAGCGGCCAGACCATGTCGCTTGATGGTGTGGCGCAGTCGAATGCCAGCGTGGCCGAATACATGCGCAACATCGAGGCATCGCCATGGATGGGCCATGCCGATCTGCGCAAGACCGAAAATAGCCACAACGCCACGCGCATGCCTTATGAGTTCGGGCTGAATGTGAGCCTGAGTCGCCCGAAGACCGATGAAGCAGGGGCCGACAAGACGCTGGTGGAGCCGGCTGGTTCCAGCACGAGCGCCACGCCTGCAGTTCCGTCAACGACGGCGGCAGCACCCGCGGCGGGCACCAAATCCGCGACGGAAGCCAAGCCGGCGAGTGCGGCGGCGGCCAAGGGAGGTGCCGGGTCATGAGTTTCATCAGCGATATCCAGAACCTCGACCGTAACAACGTTGGCGGTTGGCCGCAGTCGGTCAAACTGTTCTTCACTGCGCTGCTGTGTGCGGTGGTGCTGTTGATTGGCTGGTACTTCTTCGTCAGTGATCAGCAGGACTCGCTGGCCAGCGCGGTCAGCAAAGAGAGCCAGCTCAAGCAGGAGTTCTCGACCAAGCAGGCCAAGTCGGTCAATCTCGAGGCATTGGAACAGCAGCTCAACGAGATGCAGGACATGCTGCGCCAGTTGCTGCGCCAGCTTCCCAGCAAGACCGAAATGCCCGAGTTGCTTACCGATATTTCGCAGACGGCACAGTCCGCAGGCCTGGAGACCGACCTGTTCCAGCCGGGCCCGGAAACCCCGAAAGACTTCTATGCGGAAAAACCGATCACGCTGCGCTTTACCGGCACTTATCATCAGTTCGGCACGTTCATCAGTGGTGTGGCTTCGTT
This sequence comes from Rhodanobacter sp., assembly GCA_035564915.1. GTDB lineage: Bacteria > Pseudomonadota > Gammaproteobacteria > Xanthomonadales > Rhodanobacteraceae > Rhodanobacter. Next base: position 112,858 of record DATMTH010000058.1, on the reverse strand, counting down.
GCCGCGAGTGGTGATCCTGACCTTGCATGATGTTTCGCTGACGCCAAAGGCGCCCGGCAAGGACGGCGCCACATCCGGCAGCGAGCAGCTCGTGCTGCAAGGTACGGTGAAAACCTACCGCTATCTGGACGACGAAGAGAGTGCTGCCGCCGCGGCCAAGGACAAGAAGAAGGCCGGGGGGGCGAAGTGATGAACAAGCTTGCAGCCATCAAACCGGCTCACGTGGTGCGATTTGCACTCATGCTGGGCGCTGCTCTGGTGCTTGGCGGATGCACTCGCGGCATGTCCGACCTGCGCAGCTGGGTCGCGCAGGAAAAGGCCAGGAAGGGTGCGCCCATCCAGCCGTTGCCGGTGATCAAGACGTTCGAAACGTTCAAGTACGACGATCAGGATCGACGTGATCCGTTTGGTCCGAGTACCAACGAACTGCAGAACAACAGCGTGGCCAATGGCCCCCGGCCGGATGCGAATCGCGCCAGGGAGCCACTGGAAATGTTCGCACTGGACAGCCTCAAGATGGTGGGCACCGTGGGTGCTGGCGCGAACATGGAAGTCCTGATCAAGGATCCGGGCGGCGTTATCCATCGCGTCCATGCGGGGGAATACATGGGCCAGAATTACGGGCATATCACCGCGATCAGTGAAGACCATATCGATTTGGTCGAGCTGGTACCCAATGGTAATGGTGGCTGGATGGAACGTCCTGCCAGCATCGCGCTCGGCGAGCAATAGGTAGACAGGGGCAGATGCAATGACCAACCAAATCCAATCCGTCCGGGGCCGAGTTATGCGCCATGCAAGCCGTTACATCTTGATGGGGCTGCTTGTCGTCGGGGCCACATGGACCAGTGCTGCGATGGCAGCAACCACCACGCTGAAGAACATCAGCTACGAGGCCCTGCCGGGAGGCAGCGTCGAGTTGCATATGGATTTCGGTGATGGCGTCGTGCCACAGCCGAAGATATTCACCACCGGCACGCCGCCGCGTATTGCCGTCGACTTTGCCGATACCGACAACGCCGCTGCGCGTCACCTCGATATCGACAAGGGTTCGACCAGTGGTGTTTCCGCGATATCTGCCGGCGGCCGCACGCGCGTGGTGGTCGAGCTGACGCGTGAATCGAGCTACCGTTCGCGCATCGACGGCCACAGCCTGGTGCTGACCGTCAACAACGGCAGCGCGGATCAGTCGCTCACCACTGCCGCGACGAACGATCCGACCAAGGTGCTGCCTTCGTCATCCGCGGGTCCGGCCATATCGAATATCGATTTCAGGCGTGGCCCGAACGGTGAAGGCCGCGTACTGATCAGCTTCAGCGGCAGTGGCGCGGATGCCGAGATGACCCACCAGGGCGACAAGGTGCTGGTCACCATCGATCACGCGAACTTGCCGGCGAACCTGGCGCAGCGTCTGGATACGCTCGATTTCGCCACGCCCGTGCAGTCGATCGTCACGCGCACTGGTGCGGGTGGCGGCGCGCGCATGGAAATTGCGGTCAAGGGTGATGTCGTGACCTCCGCCTACCAGACTGCAGACCAGTACGTTGTCGAAGTGGCGCCGAAGAAGGCAGCCGCCAAGCCGGACAGCCTGGGCAAGCTGGACAGGCAGCCTGTTTACACGGGCAGCCGAGTTACCTTCAACTTTCAGGACATCCCGGTTCGTTCGGCACTGCAGCTGATTGCCGATATCTCCAAACTCAATCTGGTGGCATCGGACAGTGTCGGGGGCAGCGTCACCCTGCGCCTGGTCAACGTGCCTTGGGATCAGGCGCTGGACGTGATCCTGCGTGCCAAGAGTCTCGACAAGCGCCGCAACGGCAACGTGATCTGGGTCGCGCCGCAGGCCGAGCTGGCCAAGTACGAGCAGGATCTCGCCGATGCCAAGCTGAAAGCGCAGGACACGGCCGAACTGGTCAGCGACTACGTGCCGATCAGCTACGGCAAGGCGAAGGACATCGCCAAGTTGCTCACCACGGGCAGTATGCAGGGTGGTGGTAACCAGGGTGGTGGTGGTGCGAATGGCGCCAACATCCAGCGCGGCTTCCTCTCGCCGCGTGGCAGCGTCTCCTACGACGAACGCACCAATACCTTGCTGCTCAACGACACGCCCGACAAGATCAAGCAACTGCGTGAATTGATCGCGGTGCTGGACAAGCCGGTACAGCAGGTGCTGATCGAATCACGCATCGTGATCGCCACGGACGATTTCACTCGCGAGCTGGGTGTGAAATGGGGCGTGCAGGGCCTTCAAACCAACACCCACAACGTGATCACCACCAGCCCGCAGGGCGGTGACAATGGCGCGGCCAGCCTGGCCATCGAGCGGGCCAACAACGCCAGTGGCGCGCCCAATGCCAGCGGTGTGACCACGTTCCAGACGGGTGCCGGCGGCTTCAACGTGAACCTGCCCGTAAGCAACCCTGCGGGTACGTTCGGCCTGGCCATCCTGGGTGCCAACTACCTGGTCGACCTGGAACTTTCCGCAGCCCAGACCGAAGGTCGCGGCGAAGTGATCTCCAGCCCGCGCGTGATCACGGCCAACCAGCAACAGGCCGTCATTCGTCAAGGTCAGGAAATCGGCTATGTGACTTATCAGACCAGCGGTGGTGCCGGTGGCGGTCTCGGCCAGGCCACGGTGCAGTTCAAGGACGCCGTGCTGGAGCTGAAAGTCACGCCGACGATCACGGCCGACAACCGAGTCTACCTGGCGATCAACGTCAAGAAGGACGCTTTGGCCGGTTATACCGATGCTCCCGGTAGCGGCAAGATTCCCAATATCGACACCCGCGAGGTGAATACCTCGGCGCTGGTCGACAATGGGCAAACGGTGGTGCTCGGCGGCATCTACGAAGTGAACAAGAACAATTCGACCACCAAGATACCCGGCCTGGGTGACATCCCCGGTATCGGTGCACTGTTCCGCAGCACCACGCGAAGCGTGACCAAGGCCGAGCTGTTGATCTTCGTGACGCCGCGTATTCTCAGTGACACCCTGCAATAAACAAGGGTGATACACGGCCTGGAAAGGGGCGGCTTCGGCCGCCTCTTTCATTTGCGGCACGGCTGATTGCGCGTCGATTAAACTTCTGCGGCCGAAGATGGTCTGTAGCACGCCGATGGCGTGACCGTGCATTCGTGCAATGCCGATGTTCGCCTGTGTCACCTCGAGAACGGAACCGAACATGGATATGCCTCAGACTTCGTCGCCAAGCCAGTTGCAACAGGCTTTCGGACAACTGCGTGATGACTTGCAGCGCTGCATCATCGGCCAGCCGCATCTGATTGATTGCCTGCTGGTAGCCTTGCTGGCGGATGGGCACTTGCTGGTGGAGGGTGCGCCTGGCCTGGCCAAGACCACTGCAGTGAAAGCCCTCGCCGCACGGATCAGGGCCGACTTTCACCGCGTGCAATTCACCCCCGACCTGTTGCCTGCCGACCTCACGGGTACAGATGTGTTCCGCCCGCAATCGGGCAGCTTCGAATTTGAGCGTGGCCCGCTGTTCCACAACATCGTGCTGGCCGACGAGATCAATCGTGCGCCAGCCAAGGTGCAGTCGGCACTGCTCGAAGCGATGGCCGAGCAGCAGATCACCGTGGGCCGCAGTACCTGGCAGCTGCCCGAGCTGTTCATGGTGATGGCAACCCAGAACCCGATCGAACAGGAGGGTACTTTCAGCCTGCCCGAGGCCCAGCTCGACCGCTTCCTGATGCATGTCACGATCGGCTACCCGGATGCCGCCGCCGAGCTGGCCATTCTCAAGCTGGCGCGTGCGCAGTCAGCACGCCGCGCACATCCGGAAGCTGCGCCGCAGGCGTTGCTCAGTCAGGCCGAGGTGTTCGCTGCGCGCGATGCCGCGATGGCCGTGCACATGGCGCCCGCCCTGGAGGAATACCTCACTCAGCTGGTGCTTGCCAGCCGTGATGCGGGGCGCTATGGAGCGGAGTTGAAGCGCTGGATCGCCTGGGGTGGCAGCCCGCGTGCCACCATTGCGCTGGATCGCTGCTCTCGCGCACAAGCCTGGTTGGCTGGCCGCGAGTACGTGTTGCCCGAAGATGTGCATCGCATCGCGCATGAGGTTTTGCGCCATCGCGTGCTGCTCAGCTACGAGGCGGAGGCCGAGGGCGTGCGGCCGGATCAGGTGATCGACCGCCTGCTGGATCTCGTGCCGCTGCCGTGAGCATGGTCAAGCAACAACTGGTCGATGGCGACGGTTGCAGCCAGGTGTCGCTGGCCGAATTGATTGCGCTGCGGGCACGTGTGGGTCGGGCTCGCCTGTTGCCATTGCAAAGCCGCGCACTGCACTGCGGACAGCAGTCCAGCCGTCTATACGGCCGCGGCATGGATTACGCCGAGTCGCGCGTGTACCAGGCCGGCGATGACGTGCGTCGGCTCGATTGGCGACTCACCGCACGCAGTGGCAAATTGCACACCAAGCTGTACCAGGAGGATCGCGAAGGCTGTCTGCTGATCCTGCTCGACACCCATGCCAGCATGCGTTTCGGTACGCGGGAGCGGTTCAAGTCGGTGCAGGCCGCCCGCGTGGCCGCAGCGGCGGCGTGGTATGCGGTACGTGCCGGTGAACGGGTCGGCTTGATGGCATTTGGCCATGCGGACCAATTGCTGCGTCCACGGAGCGGCCCGCATGGCGCGTTGGCGGTGTGCGGCATGCTGGCCGAGTGGGACATGAGTCCGGCACCTGCCCGGCACGAGCAGCTTGCCGATGCGCTGACCCGCGCAGCACGTGTGCTGCATGGTGCCAGCCGGGTGCTGTTGATCAGCGATGGTTTCAGCTGCGACGCTGCAGCGCGGCAACGGATGCTGGATCTCGGTCGCCAGGTCGGTGTGAGCGTGCTGATCGTGGCCGATGCGCTGGAGTCGATGCCGGCACCCCCCGGACGTTACCCGCTGGAATCCGCCGGACGACGCTGCGAGGTATTGTTGCAATCCGAACGGCAGCGGAGTGAATTTCAGCAGGCGTTGGGTGCCGGCCCGAAGCGACTGGCTGTCCTGGCCGAGTCGCTGGGCTTGCGCAGCAGCAGTATCGACACCACGGCCGATCCGGTCGCCGCGATCAGCGGGTTGCTGGGCGCGACGAGGGCGCGACGATGAGCGCCGTGCATGCTCCGTCGGGCGTGTCGGTGCCTGCCTCCGGCCCTGATCTGCGCGATATCCACTTGCCGGCCGAACCTTCGTGGTGGCCGCCAGCGCCGGGTTGGTGGGTGCTTGTGCTGATTTTCCTGGGCGCTGTGCTGGCGATGGCCTGGTACTGGCGCCGGCAGCGACGCAAACGGCAGCAGCAACGTGGCATCCTGCTGGAGCTTGATCGACTGGTCGAGCAACACCGCCAGGACGGGGACCAGGCCGCGTTGATCGGCGGCATGCATCAATTGTTGCGCCGCATGGCACGACGGCATGATGCCCTGGCCACGCAGCAGCGTGGCGATATCTGGCGACAGACACTGGCGCGGGTGCCGGTCGATGCGGCCACGCTGGAGCGCTTGCTCGCACTGGATGAACTGATCTACAGGCCGCCGACAGCATTTGATGAGGCCGCTTCGATCGCCGCTGTGCGGTGCTGGTTGCAGATCGCGGTGAATCCGGCCAGATGGAAGGCTGCGGCGCTGGAGTCGTCCGATGCCTGAGTTTGCCTGGCCATGGGTCATCCTGCTGCTCCCGCTGCCGTGGATGCTGCGCCGCTGGCTGCGGCCCGCCGCCCCGGGTCAGGCATTGCACCTGCCACAACCGGGGTTGCGACTTGCCACGATAGCCGGAAACAGCACGCACGCCATCACGCCATGGTTGCTGGCATTGGCCTGGCTGAGCCTGCTTGCCGCCGCGGCACGGCCGCAATGGGTCGGGCCGCCGCAGGCGCAGCAGCGCAGCGGGCGCGCGCTGATGCTGGCGGTGGATCTGTCCGGCAGCATGCGCACCGGCGACATGCAGCTGGCCGGCCAGGCAGTCAGCCGGTTCGGTGCCGTCGAGGCGATTGCCGGCGACTTCATCAGTCGGCGCAGTGGCGACGAAATGGGCCTGATCCTGTTCGGCAGCCAGGCCTTTCTGGTCACTCCGCTGACGTACGACCTGTCCGCCGTGCGCGCGCAACTGCAGGGCGCGGCGGTGGGTCTGGCCGGCAGTGAAACCGCGATCGGTGATGCCATCGCGGTGGCGGTGAAGCGGCTCGCCGCATTGCCTGCCCAGGCGCGCGTGCTGGTTCTGCTGACCGATGGCGTCAACAATGCCGGCAACATCACGCCGCGGGATGCGGCCCGTGCGGCCAAGGCCGCGGGCGTGCGGATCTACACGATCGGCATCGGCGCGACCCGGATGCGTGTGCCCGGTTTTTTCGGCAGCCAATTGGTCAACCCATCGGCGGATCTGGATGCCGACATGCTTACCGCGATCGCCACCCAGACCGGTGGACGCTTTTTCCGCGCCACCGACAGCCAGCAGCTGGCCGATGCGTATCGCGCGATCGATGCACTCGAGCCGATGCCGCAGCACGGTCCGACCCTGCGCCCCCGGCGTGAACTGTTCCGCTGGCCATTGCTGACGGCCATCGTGTTGCTGGCGCTGGTGATCGTGCCGCGCAGGTTCGCCGGCCTGCGGGAGCATGCGGCATGAATCACTGGCTGCACCCATTCCACTTTCTGCAGCCGTGGTGGCTGCTCGCCCTGGCCGTTGTGCCGCTGTTGTGCTGGTTCGGCCTGCGGCGTGGCACCGCGCAGCGGGAGCTCGCGCGCCTGGTCGACGCCAAGCTTTTGCCACATCTTCTGCATGGTCGCGCTGGCAACGATCGCCTGCCCACTGGGCTGCTTGCGCTGGGCTGGATATTTTGCACGCTGGCGCTGGCCGGCCCGAGCTGGAACCGGGTCGAACAGCCGCTTTACGCCAGTCGCCCGGCCCAGGTAGTGGCGATCTCGCTGTCGCAGCACATGCTGTCGCGCGACGTGGCGCCGAGCCGACTCGATCGTGCGCGCTACAAGGCTCACGACTTGCTGGCCAGCAATCGTGACGGTCTGAACGCCCTGGTCGGCTATGCCGGCGAGGCCTTCGAGGTGGCTCCGCTGACTTCCGATGCGAGCAGTCTTTCCGACCTGCTCGACGCGATGGCGCCGGACACCATGCCGGTCGACGGCAACAATGCCGCTGCTGCGATAAGGCAGGGTGTGCAATTGATCCATGACGCCAAGGCTGACGGCGGCTCGCTGGTGCTGATTTCCGATCAGGCTGGCGCGGATGCCGAGGCGGCGGCACGCAAGGCGCTTGCTGTCGGCGTGCATGTGTCGGTACTCGGCGTGGGTACGCTGCACGGCGGGCCAGTGCCCATGCCCGATGGTGGCTTCCTGCACGACGCGAACGGTCACATGGTGCTCGCCGGTCGCGACGATGCGGCACTCGCTGCGCTGGCGCGTGCCGGTGGTGGTCGCTACGTGCCGATGACGACGAATCAGCAGGATGTCGATGCGTTGCATGCACAACTTCGGGCGGCACCGACAGCAACTGCGCTGGCCGGCAAGGCGGGCGATGTGTGGCAGGATCGGGGGCCCTGGCTGCTGCTGCTGCTCTTGCCCATCGTGGCGCTGGCCTTCCGACGCGGCTGGCTGCTGTTGCTGTTGCTGGCGCTGCTGCCGGCGTTGCCGCGTACGGCCGAGGCGGGTACCTGGCAGAACTTGTGGCAACGCCCCGATCAGCAGGCAGCGCAGGCTCTGCGTGAAGGTCATCCCGAGCAGGCCCAAAAGCTGGCGCGTGATCCGGCCTGGCGCGGCGCGGCGGCTTATCGCGCCGGCGACTATGCAGACGCGGCGCTTGCCCTGCAGCAGGCGCCTGGCAGCGATGCGGCCTATAACCGCGGCAATGCCCTGGCCAAATCGCAGCACTATCAGCAGGCGATCCAGGCGTACGACCAGGCCTTGAAACGCAACCCGGGCAACGTCGATGCCAAGGCCAATCGCAAGGTGGTCGAGGACTGGCTGAAGCAGCACAAGAAGCCGCCATCGAAGCAGCAGAAGCAGCAAGGTGATGCCGGCGACAAGCAGCAGCCTTCGCAGGGCGGGCAGCAGGACAAATCCGGCCAGTCCGATGCACAGCAGAAGCACGACGCAGGCTCGGGCGACAAGAACAAACAGGCAGGAAAGTCGGCGCAGGATGATCAGCCAGGCAAAAGCGATTCGACCAAGGATCCAACCGGCAAGACTCGGTCGGGCGAGCAGCCGGAACCGCAGACGGCCGAGCAACAGGCAGCCCGGCAGGCACAGGCCAGACAGGCGCAGCAGGCGCTGAAAAAGCAGATGGACAAGGCGCTTGCCGGGCAGCCGGGCAAGCCTGCCGACAATGCGGCGCCGCATCAGCTCGGTGCGATGGCGAAAGACGATCCGCAATCGAAGCTGCCGGCGGAGCTCAGGCATGCCTTGCAGCGGGTGCCGGACGACCCCGGCGCGTTGCTGCGGCGCAAGTTCGAACTGGAATATCAGCAGCGTCATGGTGGTGCGGCTGATGAGGATGGGCAGCCATGAGTTTTCGACGTCTGATTGCGGTATGGGTACTGGCCGTGTTGCTGCTATGTCCGGCCGTTGCCGGCGCGACCGATGTCACCGCCACACTCGATCGCAGCAGCGTGCAACTGGGCGATACGGTGACACTCAATCTGCGTGTCCTGGGTGCCGGCAGCAACGTCGATATGCCCGATCTGGACGTGCTGAATCAGGATTTCAGCATCCTGGGTACCTCGCAGAACAGCAGCTTCAGCATGGACAATGGCAAGGCCAGTTCCAGCCTGACCATCGGCGTGGCGCTGCGCCCGAAACACGTGGGGACACTGCAGATTCCCGCCCTGAGCGTGGCCGGCAGCCAGACTGCGCCGTTGCAACTGCAGGTGAGTGCGCCGGATCCGGCCGCTGCGGCGGCATCGCATCAAGACGTATACATGGAGGCGCAGGTCGAGCCAGACCATGGCTATGTCGGCCAGCAGCTGAGTTATGTGCTGCGCCTGTTCTATGCCAACCAGATCAGTCGCGGTGCCTTGAGCGCGGCCAAGGTGGATGGGGTCGAGCTCAATCAGCTTGGTACCGATCTCAACTACAGCACCACCCGGGGCGGGCGCACTTATCAGGTGCTGGAGCGGCGTTACGCCTTGATTCCGCAGCATGCCGGGCATATCCGGATTCCGGCGGCAACCTTCCAGGGCGAAGCGATCGATCCGAATGACCCGAACAGCTTTTTCGGCGCGACCAGTACCGTCACCAGCAGTTCGCCGGAAGTTTCGATTGATGTGAAGGCCGCTCCCGCAGACTGGGGCAGCAGTGCATGGCTGCCGGCTCGAGCGCTGAGCTTGAGCGTGGACGGCTGGCCGGATGCGCAGCATCCGTTGCGCGTTGGCCAGCCGCTGAACCTGAGCATGGTGGTGCAGGCCACGGGTTTGTCGTATGAAGTGCTGCCAGCGCTGAGCCTGCCCACACTGGACGGCGCCACCGTGTATCCCGACAAGCCGGCCACTGGCAACCACCAGGACGGACAGTGGCTGGTCGGCCAGCGCAAGCAGGCGTTCGCGATCGTGCCTGATCGCGCCGGCAGCCTGATCGTGCCGGCCATCACGCTGAAATGGTGGAACGTGTTGAGCGATCGCATGGAAGTGGCGCAGATTCCGGAGCACGAATTGACCGTGTTGCCGGCGATCGGCACCACAGCTGTCCAGCCATCCACTCCCGCTGCCGCACCGGCAGCAAGCACGATTGCTGCAGCCGGGTCATCCGGGGCATCGTCGGCGTGGCGCTGGGTTGCCCTTGGCAGTCTCGGTCTGTGGTTCGGCAGTGCGCTGGTCTGGTGGTTGTGGCGTCGTCGGCGTGGGTCGGCATCGCGTCCCGCGACACCGGCACCACGCATGTCGGTGCGACAGTTCCAGCAGGCCTTTCTTGCTGCGGCACGTGGCAGCGACACGGCAACCCAGGTGCGCGATCTGCTGGCCTGGGCGCGTGCCGAGCGGCCAGCCATCCAGCATCTGGGCGAACTTTCTGCGGCATTGGACGATCCGTCGCAGTGCGCGGCGATCAAGGCCTTGCAGCAGCGCCACTATGCCGGCGTTGCGACGCCGGGCGCCGACATGAATCTGGCGGAAGTCTTCAGTAACGGTTTTGTCTGGCGCGGCGCCGCGCAAGGCGAGTCCGGGTCGGAGTTGCCGCCGCTGTATCCGTTCAAGTTGCGTTGAGCGGATGATCCTGGGGCTTTCCTAGCGGTCAGGCATGGCCTGCTCCAGCGCAAGCTGGAACGTGACCCGTGCCTCGTTGCTGAAGCAGCACAAGATGACTTCCGTGCTGCCATCTGCGCCCAGCTCGTCGCATAACGTTGTCACGGCCACGCGTGCGGCGGCAGCGACAGGATAGCCGTATACACCACAACTGATGGCCGGGAAGGCGATCGTGTGCAGCTGGTGAACATGCAGAAGTTGCAGCGCATGGCGATAGCAACGCTCCAGCATGCGCGGTTCGCCATCGTTGCCGCCGTGCCAGATCGGCCCCACCGTGTGGATGACGTAGCGTGCCGGCAAATCGAAACCCGGGGTGATGCGCGCTTCGCCGGTGCGGCAACGCACTCCCGGGGTGGATTCGGGCAAGTCGCGGCAGGCTCGCAGCAGCGCCGGCCCGGCGGCACGATGGATGGCGCCGTCCACGCCACCGCCGCCGAGCAGGGTCGGATTGGCGGCGTTGACTATCGCGTCCAGGTCAAGACGTGTGATGTCGGCCTGGATGACACGCATGGGCATGGCTTCATTCCGGCTTGCAGCTTATGCTGCGAATGGGCATGGGGTCAGTGACGGGGTGACGGCGAATCATGGCAAAAACAGAAGACCTTTCATTTGGTTACCTGCTGAATGACGTGACCTTGCTGTTCCGCAAACATTTTGATCGCCGCGCGGTGAAGTTCGGCCTGACCCGCGCACAATGGCGTGCCACCAAGATGCTGAACCACAGCGAGGGATTGCGCCAGACCGAGCTGGCCGATCTGCTGGAAATGGAGCCGATCGCGGTGGGCCGGGTCATCGATCGTCTGCAAGCCGCAGGCTTCGTCGAACGCCGGGCCGATCCACGCGATCGGCGGGCGTGGCGGCTGTATGTCACCGAACAGGCGCGGGTGATCGTCGATGACATGGAGCTGATCGCGCGCGATCTGCGCAAGGATGCCACTCGCGGTATTGCCTACGATGAGCTGGCGCAGGCGCTGGCTGTACTGAACCGGATCAAGGAAAACCTGCAGGGACTGGACAGCACTGATGAGCCGCCCGGCCTTGCGACGTGATGCGGGTGCCGTCATGCGTCGTCGGTCGGGCTGAGTCGTGCACGGAAAAGGAGCCATGCGTGTCATGACCACCGGTTCCTGATCCTTTGGGGATATCGCTGCAGGGTCCAGCGGAGAGCGGTTTCACGATTTCCCGATGACGATATGCGTCAGCCGCCGTGCAGCACGCGCAGCAACTCGTGGCAGGCGCCCATGGTGTGGTAATCGGTCTTGCCGGCCGGGCTCTTGTCGTCGTCGAACTTGCGGTTGTCGCGAGTGAGGATGCGATACCACGCACCGTGGCGATGGTCGACGAAATGCTGCCACGCGTACGTCCACAGTTTGACGTACCAATCGTCATACCCGGCAATCCCGGTACGGGCGTGCAGCATGGCGGCGGCAACCAGCGATTCGGCCTGTACCCAGAAATACTTGTCGTCGTCGCAAACCTTGCCGTCGGGGGCGAAGCCGTAGCAGATGCCGCCGTGTTCGCCATCCCATGCGCGCGCCAGCGCGGTGTCGAACAAATGCCGCGCAGTCGGCAGCAGCCAGCTTTCCTCGCGCCCGCGTTCAAGCAGCAAGGGTTCGAGGATCAGCAGCAGCTTGGCCCATTCGGTCTGATGGCCGGGCTGGAAACCCCATGGGCGGAACAGGTGCCTGGGGTCGTCACGGTGGTAGTCGAGGTCGATGTTCCAGTGCGCATCGTAGTGTTCCCATACCAGGCCATCGGCCTTGGTAGCCTGGCGCTGCGTCATGTTGCTTGCCAGCAGCAGGGCGCGATCCAGATAGCGCACGTCGTCGCTGGCCTGGTAGGCGGCCAGCATGGCTTCGCACATGTGCATGTTCGCGTTCTGGCCGCGATAGTCGCTGAACCGCCAGTCGACATCGGCCTCGTCGCGGTACAGCCCGGCTTCGTTGTCCCAGTAGCGTTGCTCCAGCAGCTGCCAGGTTTCATCCATCCATGCGGCGGCCTCGGTGATGCCGGCCACGCGCGCGGTGGCGTAGGCGAGCAGCACGAAGGCCACGCCGTAAGCGTGATTGGTGCGGTCGTCCGGCTGGCCGTCGCGAATCGTCCAGGCATAGCCACCGCGGTGCGGATCGCGATGCACGTCGCGCAGGTAGCGCAGGCCGTGGCGTGCCGCGTCGAGATAGTCCTCGCGCGCGTACTCGATCGCCGCCATCGCGTAGTTGAAGACGAAACGGGTGCTGCTGACCAGGTGACGGTGGCTGCGATCGTAAACCGTGCCGTCGTCCTTGAAGTAATGGAAGAAGCCGCCGGCCGGGTCGATGGCGTGCGGGTGATAAAAGGCCATCGTGCGGGCGATGTGTTCACGCAGGAAGGTGCGTGAGTGGAAGTCGGGCAACGGCGGGATCTCGTTCATGCTTGTCGTTCCATGAAGGCAAGTACCTCGTCACCACCGGGCATCGCGCTGAACGAGCCCCTGCGGGTTACCGTCAGCGCACCGCAGGCAGCGGCGAAGCGCAATATCGCGTGCAGACGCGGAAGCTGGGTAACCAACTGGTCGAGTCGCTCATGGCCGCCATCCAGTTCGACCAGGCAGCACAGCAGGCCACCGACGAAGGCATCGCCGGCGGCGGTGCTGTCGACCACGTCGACCGCATAACCGGGCAGTTCGCCTTCGGCATCCGGGTGAAACCAGCGCAACGGCTTGCCACCGTCGGTAATCACCAGCAGCCGGGTGCGGCCCAGCCACAGTCGATCGAGTGCGGCCTGTTCGCCGTCCACCGCCAGCCAGGCGAACTCCTCGGCACTCAGTTTCACCACGTCGGCCAGGTGCAGCGCCGGCCACACCAGCGGCAGCGGATCGATCCCGGCCGGCCACAACGCGGGACGCAGGTTGAGGTCGAAGCTGACCAGCGCGCCGGCGCGGTGCGCGCGCTGCATGCCCTCGCGGGTGACCGCGGCCAGTGCCGGGTCGGTCATGCTGTTGGAGCAGACGTGGAACAGTGCAATGTCGCTGAACGTGCCCGCGCGAAAGTGCGCTTCGCGAAACAGCAGGTCGGCGGTTTGATCGCGATAGAAACTGAAGCTTCGCTCACCATGCGCATCGTGGCTGACAAAAGCCAGTGCGGTGCCGGCGGCATCGGTGCGCACGACGTCATCGGTACCGACGCCTGCCTGCTGCAGGCTGTCGAGCAGAAAGTCACCGAAGCGATCCGCTGCCAGCATGCCGGCGAAGCGCGCCACGCCGCCGAGCTTTGCCGCGGCCACCGCGACATTCGCCGGTGCGCCGCCGGCGAACGGCACGAACTGCCGGGCAAAGCCGCGTTCGTCAGGGGCCGCAGCGTGGAAGTCGATCAAAGCCTCACCGAAGCAGAGGATGGGTCGCATGGTCAGGCCTGTCGTCGAGCCAGTGAAGCCGATTGCTAGTCTGCGGTGCTGCGGATCTTCGAGCCGCTGACGCCGTAGAACACGATGTACAGATAGCACAGCAATGGCAGGAAGAACGCGTGCTGCAGGCCGATCTGGTCGGCAAGCACACCTTGCAATTGCGGAATGATCGCACCGCCGACGATGGCCATGATCAGCAGGCTTGACGCCTTGCTGGTCATCGGCCCCAGCCGCTCGATGCCGAGCGCGAAGATGGTCGGGAACATGATCGAGTTGAACAGGCCGATCGCGATGATGCTGTACATCGCCATATCGCCATGGCTCAGCATGGTGGTCAGCACCAGCAGTGCATTGATCGCGGCGAACGTCGCCAGCAGTTTGCGCGGCGATATTCTGGCCATCAGGGCCGAGCCGATGAAGCGGCCGATCATCGCGCCGAGCCAGTAGTAGGACACGTACTTTGCGGCCTGCTGCTCGCTCAGATGGCCGATGTCGGGCATCGACAGGTAGTTGACCATGAAGCTGCCGATCGACACTTCGGCACCGACGTAGAAAAAGATGCCCAGCACGCCGAACAGCACGTGCGGATGGCGCAGCACCTCGGCAAAGCTGTGGCGATCATGGTCGTCCCTGTCAGTGGCCTCGGTCAGCGCGGGCAGGCGAAACAGCCAGACGAATACGGCGAGCAGGAACAGCACCACCGCCAACCCGATGTACGGGCCCTGCACGGCATGGGCCTGCTGAGTCTGGTACGCCAGTTGGTCAACCGGGGCCAGCGCGGCCAGTTCGGTCGGGCTCTTGACCACGTTGGAAAGGATCAGCAGCCCGCCGAACCACGGTGCCAGGAAGGTGCCGAACGAGTTCAGCGCCTGCGCCAGGGTCAGCCGGCTGGAGCTGGTCTTCCCTGGCCCGAGCAGGGCCACGTAGGGGTTGGCGGCCACTTGCAGCACGGTGATGCCGGTGGCCAGCACGAACAAGGCGGCGAGGAAGGCCGGGTACAGGTGCAGGGCCGCGGCGGGCCAGAAACCCAGCGCGCCGATGCCGGCAATGGCCAGGCCGGCCACGATGCCTTTCTTGTAGCCCAGCGTCGCCACCAGCCGGCCGGCTGGCATGCCCATCAGGAAATAGGCACCGAAGAAGGTGAACTGCACCAGCATCACTTCGGTGTAGTTGAGCTGGAAGCTCGATTTCAGGTGCGGAATCAGGATGTCGTTGAGGCAGGTCAGGAAGCCCCACATGAAAAAAATCGTGGTGAGCACGCCCAGCGCCAGCGGGTTGCTGGTGTACGGCTGGTGGCCGGAGTTGCCGGGCGGAGTGTATCCGGTGGCGCGGGTGGGTGCAGCGGCAAAAGCCATGGCAGTTTTCCGATTCGGAGGTGGTGTCGGTGGCGATGCTGAGGCCGGACGCGCGGGCCTGCCAGCGGCACAATGTAACCGTTTTCACAAACAGTCCAATCACGCGCTGCAACATGTGCGCCGGCAGTGCTACCTTCAGGGCTCCGCATTCCCCTGACGAGGCGTCCGATGCCCCGCTTCACCACCGTGATATTTGCCTTGCTGACGCTGGCAGCCTGCACCCCCGCACTTGCCCACACCGGCCATGCGATCGATGTCGACCCACGTATCGGCACCGGTGGCGACGGCCATACGTTCCCCGGTGCCACGGTGCCGTTCGGCATGATCCAGCTGTCGCCGGATACCGCGATGCCGGATTTCAAGCACGCCTACAAATGGGCGGCCGGTTACCAATACGGCGACAGCAGCATCATGGGCTTTTCGCATACGCACTTTTCCGGCTCGGGCCATTCCGACCTGGGCGATGTGCTGGTGATGCCGATTGCCGGTGCAGTGAGGCTGGAGCCGGGCGACCCGGCCAAGCCGGGCAGTGGCTATCGTTCGCGTTTCTCGCATGCGAGCGAAGTGGTGCAGGCGGGCTATTACGCCGTGACCCTGAGCGATTATGACGTGCGCGCCGAACTCACCGCGGGCCGTCGCGTGGGCTGGCATCGCTATACGTTCCCGCTCGGCCAGCAGGCGCATGTGCTGCTCGATTTGCGCCCGAGCATCTACGACTATCCCGGCAAGGTGCTTTGGTCGAACCTGCGCGTGCACGCCGATGGCGCGGTCACCGGCTGTCGTACCACGCGCGGCTGGGCGCCGGGGCGCAAGCTCTGCTTCGCGATGCGCTTCTCGCAGCCGATGACCTCGCGCGAGCTGTACAACCGCGAGAACGACCTGGTCTACAAGGGCTTCAACGGGCCGGGCCACCGGGCGCAGGATCATGATGCGCAGAGTGGCCGGGCGCTGGAGGGCGTGTTCGATTTCGGCAAGCTGGCCAAGCCGCTGGAGGTCAAGGTGGCGATTTCGTCGGTGAGCGAGGCCAATGCGCTGGCCAACCTCGACCAGGACGGCAAAGGCTGGGATTTCGACGTGCGTCGAGCCGAGGCAACGACGGCCTGGGACAAGGCGCTGGCCGTGATCGATGTGGATGCGCCGAAAACCAAACGCACGATGTTCTACACGGCGCTGTACCACGCGATGCTGTCGCCGACCCTGAGCATGGACGTGAACGGGCAGTATCGCGGGCCCGATCATGCGGTGCATCAGGCCGATGGTTTCGCGTTCTATTCGACCTGGTCGTTGTGGGACGTCTATCGCGCACAACAGCCGTTGATGGTGCTGCTGAACCCCCGACGCAGCACCGACTTCATCCGCTCACTGATCGCCGCGCGCGAGGCCAGTCCGTTCGGCATCCTGCCGGTATGGGCGTACCAGGGGCTGGAGACGTGGTGCATGATCGGCTATCACGCCGTACCCGTGATCGCCGATGCCTATGTCAAGGGCGTGCGCGGCTTCGATGTGGACAAGGCGCTGGAGGCGATGGTGGCCAGTGCCACCTATGCGCCGTACGGTGATCTCGGTGATTACATGAAGCTCGGCTACGTGCCGATCGACAAGGAGCCGGAAGCCGCTTCGAAGACGCTGGAATATGCCTATGACGACTGGTCGCTGGCGCAGATGGCCAAGGCGATGGGCAAGACGGCCATCGCCGACAGGTTCGAAAAGCGTGCCGGCAACTGGCGCCATGCGTGGGATCCGAAAACCGGCTTCATGCGTGCGCGCCTGAGCGATGGTGCGTTCCGCGAACCGTTCGATCCCACCTTCGCCGGTTACGGCAGCGACTACACCGAGGGCAATGCCTGGCAATACTCCTGGTACGTGCCGCAGGACGTGCCGGGTCTGATCCAGGCGATGGGCGGTGACGTGAAGTTCATCGACAAGCTCGACCAGCTGTTCGACGCCAAGGTCGATGCCAGTCACTTCAAGAACGTCGAAGACATCACCGGACTGATCGGCTGGTACGCCCACGGCAACGAGCCCAGTCACCACATCGCCTATCTTTACGATTACGCCGGTGCGCCGTGGAAGACCCAGCAACGGCTGCAGCAGATCATGGACAGCCAGTACGCGCCGCGGCCCGATGGCCTCAGTGGCAATGACGACCTCGGCCAGATGTCAGCCTGGTATGTGTTCACCGCGCTCGGTTTCTACCCGGTGACCCCGGCCAGCGACGTCTATGCGCTTGGTCGCCCGTTCGTGGCGCGTGCCACGCTGCATCTGCAGAACGGCCATGCATTCACTGTCACTGCGTCGCCGCTTGACGACGCGCACCCTTACGTGGGCAAGGTGACATTGAATGGCCGGGTGCTGAAGGGCAGCTGGCTGCGGCATGCCGATATCCTGGCCGGCGGTGAATTGCATTTCAGCATGCAGGCGACACCGGGCAACACGGCACGCAAGCGTGAAGTTGCGCATCGTTGATGGCTCGGCCGCGCCGCCGCATGCCGCGGGATGGCGTGCGGCGCAAACATGCCAGAATGTGCCAAACAGCTCGACAGCGGGTAATTCGATGAGTCCAGCGGCATGAAGATCCGGGGTGCCTTGCGTTGGCGTACGGCGGGCTTGTTGCTGGCGATGCTGATCATCGTCGGACTGCCTTTCATGGTGACGCTGAGCAGCTCCGATCAGACCCAGCTGGCCAGCGCCTGGGTCATCCACTCGACCGAAGTGCGCTCGATGACCTATCGGGTGGCCTATGTGGTGCATGACAGCGAGGCGGCCATCTATCGGCTGCTCGCCGGCGATGCGAACGCGCCGACCAACGCGCGCTCGCTGCGTGCCGGCAACGAAGTGCCGGCGTTGTTGCAGCAATTGCGTGCGATGACCCGCGACAACCCGCAACAGCAGCTCCTGCTTGGCGGGCTGGAAAACAGCGTCAACGGTCGCAACATCCTGATGAACCAGGCGCTGCAACGACTGCGTGCAGGTGATGCGGCGGGTGCGCGGCAATCCTTGCGCGACGCCGACGACCTGTTCGCGATCAACCCGCAGATCACCCGCATCGTGGACAACGAGAACACCTTGTTGGCCGCACGCGAAGCAGCGGCAGCCGGGCAGCGCACCGACGGCCGGTGGGTGCTGGCGATCACGGCACTGGCGCAGTTGCTGCTGCTGGCGATCATCGTGGTCGCATCCGAGCGGCAGATCGGCCAGCGCCGGCTCGCCGAGACGCGCGAGGGCCGGGCGGTGCAGCGTTCGCGCCTGATCTTCCAGGCGGTGCGCGAACCGATCGCCTTGTTCGATGCCGATCTCAACAGCCTGCTGGTGAACAACGCTTTCAGCGAGTTGTATGGCCAGGATCAGCGACAGGCGCAGCCGCTGGCACAGGTCGGCAACGGCGCGTGGAGTGACGAGATGCTGCTGCAGCGACTGCGCGATGTGCTGCTGCGCGACCGCGAACTGTGGGATTACGACACCGTGCAGCGCACCGTCGACGGCTTGGAGCGCAACGTGGTGATCAACGCGCGCCGGCTGCAGCAGGAAGGCGAGCCGCCGACCCTGCTGCTGACCGTGAGCGACGTCACCGTGCGTGCGCTGGCCGAGCAACGGGTGACCGAGCTCAATCGCCAGTTGGAAGGAAAGATCAGCCAGATCACCGACATCAATCGCGAACTGGAGGCCTTCAGCTACTCTGTGTCGCATGATCTGCGTGCGCCGCTGCGTCACGTGGCCGGGTTTGTGCGCAAGCTGCAGCAGCACCTGGCCGACCGTCTCGATGACAAGGCCGAGCATTACATCGAGGTCATCGGCGGCTCGGCACAGCGCATGGCCCAGCTGATCGACGATCTGCTGGTGTTTTCGCGGCTCGGGCGCGGTCCGCTGCGGCTGCAGGCCGTGGACATGCAATCTCTGGCCGAGGAAGCGCAGGCGCTGGCCGAGGCCGGTCACGAGGGGCGTCGCATTGTATGGAAAATCGACGCCTTGCCGATGGTCATCGGTGATGGAAACATGCTGCGCACGGTATGGCAGAATCTGCTCGGCAACGCGGTGAAGTACACCGGGCAATGCGAGGTGTCGCGCATCGAGGTGAGCGTGCAGCAGGGGCGCCAGGGCGACTACGAGTTCACCGTCGCCGACAATGGCGCCGGTTTCGACATGCAGTATGCAGACAAGCTGTTCGGGGTGTTTCAACGCCTGCACCGGGCGTCCGAATTTCCCGGCAATGGCATTGGCCTGGCCAATGTGCGCCGTATCATCACGCGTCATGGCGGCCGGGTCTGGGCCGAGTCGGAACCGGGACAGGGGGCCCGGTTCCATTTTTCACTGCCGGCCACCGATACGGCCGGTGCACAACACTGAGCGTCGAGCATGAACAAGAAGGAATTGCGAACCATCCTGCTGGTTGAAGACAGTCTGGCCGATGCCGAGATGGCGATGGATGCGCTGGGCGAGGCGCATCTGGCCAACCCGGTGGTGCATGTCGAAGATGGCGTGGAATGCCTGGACTATCTGTATTCGCGCGGGGCGTGGGCGAACCGGGAGCCGGGCAACCCGGCGGTGGTATTGCTGGACATCAAGATGCCGCGCATGAACGGGCTGGACGTGCTGACCGAGATGCGCGCCAGCGACGCCCTGAAGCGGGTGCCGGTGGTGATCCTGTCATCCTCCCGCGAAGAGAGCGATCTGGCGCGGAGCTGGGACCTGGGTGCCAACGCCTATGTGATCAAGCCGGTCGATGTGGATCAGTTCTTTGATGCGGTGCGCACGCTGGGGCAGTTCTGGGCGGTGCTCAACGAGGCGCCCGAGCTGGATTGATGCAAGGTGCGGCCCGGGAATCAGCAGCATCAGCTGCAACCGGTGGCCGATGGAATGCAGGCGAGCCTGGGGAACAACATGCCAAACCGGCAGCAGCGGCCATTGCCGACCATTCGTGTGCTGCAAGTCGAGGACAGCGAGCTCGATGCCGAGCTGGTGCTGGGCGAGCTTGAGGCCGACCACATCAGCTACGAAGTGCGGCTGGTCGACGATGAAGTGCGTTACCTGGATGCGCTGGACACCTTCGACCCGCACATCGTGCTGTCCGACCTCAGCGTGCCGGGGTTTTCCGGCCAGCACGCGCTGGATTTGCTGCGTCAGCGCGATGAGGATCTGCCCTTCATCTTCGTCTCGGCCACGCTGGGCGAGGAGGCGGCGATCGAGGCATTGCGCAACGGTGCCACCGATTACATCCTGAAGCAGAATCCGGCGCGACTGGCCAGCGCGGTGCGCCGCGCGCTGGGCGAGGCCGAAGCGCGCCGGGCCAGTCGACGCGCCGAGGCCGAGCTGGTTCGTTCGCAGCGGTTCGAGAGCCTGGCCATGCTGGCCGGCGGGCTCAGCCACGACTTGCGCAACCTGCTGCAGCCGTTGCTGCTGGCTGGAGACAGCCTGCAGGACTACCAGGATGACCCGCGTCTGGCGCGGCTGGGCAAACTGGTGCGCGATTGCGGCAAGCGTGGCCTGGACATGGTGCATTCGATGCTTTCCTTTGCGCGCGGCGCACGGCGTGCCGAGCAGGTGCGACTGGGTACCCTGTTCAGTGCGTTCGAGTTGCTGATGCAGGGCAGCGTGCCCCGTTCGGTGGCGATGGAATTGCTGGTCGACGATCCGGAACTGTCGTTCGAGGGCAACCACACCGAGCTGCAGCAATGTCTGCTCAACCTGTGCCTGAACGCCATCCAGGCGATGCCCGATGGCGGCAAATTGCGCATCGAGACTTCGCAGACCAGGCTGGACGAGGATTTTTTCCTCGACGAAGAGCAGCCACGATGCGGCCGCTACCTGCGCATCAGCGTCATCGACGAAGGACCGGGCATGGATCAGGCCGTGCTGGAGCATTTGTTCGAGCCGTTCTTCACCACCAAGGAGACCGGTACCGGCCTGGGCCTGCTTTCCTGCAAACGGATCATTGCCAGTCATGGTGGCGTGATGCGGGTGGACAGCAAGCCCGGCCGCGGCACGCGGTTTGACCTGTACATGCCGCTGGAAGAACTGGTCGTCGATGCCGAGTCGCTGGACGACATGGAAGGCCTGGAAGGCGCCGCCGAGCGGGTGCTGGTGGTGGTGGAGGAGGCCGGCCAGCTGTCGATGCTGACCGATACCCTGGATACCTGGGGCTATCAGGCGCACGCCAGCCAGAGCGGTACCGCCGCGCTGCAATGGATCGAGGCCGGCGGCCTGCCGGACCTGGTGGTGCTGGATGCCGACATGAACCTGTTCACCGGCGTGCGCACCCTGGCGGCCCTGATCGAGCAGGGCTACGTGGGCGCGGTGATCCTGCTGGCCCGTCCCGACGCGCCACCGGATCTGCATGAATTGCCGCCACTGGAACGGCTGCACCTGATCGACAAGCCGGTCACTACCGTGGCGTTGCTGCGTGCGCTGCGCAAGGCACTTGCCGACGCTGGTTCAGGCGGAGCCGGTTGAGGCGCTCGCTGCGGACATCGTGTGCATGCCCGTCAGCGGCGCCAGCATGATTGATTGGCGATTACCTCGATCTGGCCTGGCGGAGCTGTCGACGCTGCAAGGCGTGGATCATCCTGACCTCTGGTCGAACCAGAGACCGGCGTGGTCACGCTGGCCGAGGTGCACCCACAGGCTGATGCCGCCGATCACGGGTGGCAATCATGATGGCTGTGGTTTGGGCGATGTTGCTATTCCGGCACTGATGAGGTGTCGGGGATGCGGGCACAACGCGCCGCTGCCGTGCCGCCGCCGGAGGCGATGCAGACAATGCAATTCGCAACCAATTCAATCGATGCCGAGCTTCTTCAGCTTGTAGCGCAGCGCGCGGAAGGTGATGCCGAGTTTGCGGGCGGCGGCAGTCTTGTTGTAGCGGGATTCTTCCAGCGCCTTGACGATGGCGGTGCGCTCGATGTTGCTGATGTAGTCGTCGAGCCCGCCATCCGCGGCGCTGGTTGCTGGCGCCGGTGTTGTCTGGGTGGCCACCGGTGCCGGGGTGTCGGCCGTGGAGCGTACGCCGCGTTGCGGCAGCATCAGGTCGGTCGCGTCGATGCTGGTGCCATCGCACATGGCCATGGCGCGTTCCAGGATGTTTTCCAGTTCACGCACATTGCCCGGGAACTCGTAGGTCTCCAGCGCATCCCGGGCGGCGGGCGACAACTGGCCCACGTCCTGGCCACTCTTGCCGGCGAGTGATTTGAGGATGAAGGCAGACAATTGCGGCACGTCGCCACGACGCTCGCGCAGCGGCGGCACGCGCAGCTCGATCACGTTGATGCGGTAGAACAGGTCCTGGCGAAAATGACCCTGCTCGACCAGTTGACCGAGGTTCTTGTGGGTGGCGGACAGGATGCGGACATCGACCGGTATTTCGTCGCGACCACCGATCGGGCGCACCGCTTTTTCCTGGATCGCGCGCAGCAGTTTCACCTGCATGTGCAACGGCAGCTCGGCGACCTCGTCGAGAAACAGGGTGCCGCCTTGGGCGGCCTGGAACAGACCTTCCTTGTCGGCGCTGGCGCCGGTGAAGCTGCCCTTGCGATGACCGAAGAACTCGCTTTCCATCAGTTCGGACGGGATCGCACCGCAGTTGACCGGCACGAACGGACCGTTGGCGCGCGGGCCCTGTTCATGGATCAGCTTGGCGACCAGCTCCTTGCCTACGCCGGATTCGCCGGCGATGTACACGGGGGCCTGATTGCGCGCCAGCTTGGCAATGGTGGCGCGCACCTGCTCCATGGCTGGCGAGTCGCCGATCAGGCGGGAGCTGGAGGCGCCCGTCCTGGCATCGCCGCCCTCGCGCTTTTCCTCGGCCAGGCGCAGCGCAGTGCGCACCAGTCCGCGCAGCATCTGGATGTCCACCGGCTTGGAAACGAAGTCGAACGCGCCGGCCTTGAGCGCGTTTACCGCAGCGTCGACATTGCCATAGGCCGTGATCATCGCCACCGGCGTGTCCGGGCAGGTCTCGGCGATCAGTTCGATGACTTCCTGGCCGTTGCCATCGGGCAGGCGCATGTCGGTGAAGCACAGGTCATAGCTGTTTTCAGCCAATGCTCGACGGGCTTCGGTGACGGTGCCGACCGCTTCAACTTGCAGATCCATTCGCCCCAGGGTGATGGTCAGCAGTTCACGGATGTCGCGTTCATCGTCAATGACCAGAACGGTCTGCAGGCTCATGGTTCGTCGCGTGGTTGGTGATGCGCAGAGAATACCCGTCGCTGCGGGCAAGAGCAAAGCCGGACGCATGTGCGATGCGGGTGTCCGGCATGGCCGATCCAGGCCGGCTGGCGGCCCGGATCGGGGCTATCGACCCAGCTTGCGTTCGAAGAAATGCACGATCACCCGGTAGGCCTCGCGCGACTCGGGCATCTCGGGGTCGGAAAAGAACGAGTGCCACATGCCGTCCCATACATGCAGTTCGGCATCCACGCCGGCATTGACCAGCTGGCGCTGGCTCTGGATCACCGAGCTCATGGTGAAATCGCGGGTGCCGGTGATCAGCAGGGTTGGCGGAAACTGCGCCAGCAGTGCCGGCGAGTTGGCCGGGAATACCAGCGGATCGGTGGCTTTCGCCCCCTTGAAATAGGGCAGGGCGATGAGCTTCGGTATCGTCCTTGGAGCAGGTTCGCCATTGAGTACCGGGGCGAACCAGGCCGAATCGCCGCCCAGCTCGGCGATCGAGCCACAGAAGGTGCCGATGGCGCCCGGCACCGGCAGTTTTTTCGTGATGATCCAGGCCACCGATTCGGCCGTGAGTATGCCGCCGGCTGAGCAGCCGTAGATGCCGATGTTCCGGGCCGGATAATGTCCGAGCAGGGCACGGTAGACCGCTTCGACATCCTCGCTGGCTGCCGGAAAGACATGCTCCGGTCCTTCACGGTAGTCGACGCTGATGACCTTGATCCTGCCCAGGCTGGCCAGCGGGATCGACTCGACCAAACCACCGCTGTGGGCGCCCCACAGAAAGGCGCCGCCATGCAGGTTGATCAGCACCCGTCGCTGTTGCCCGGCGGCGATGCCCTGGGCCGGCAGCACCACGTCGGTGTGAACACCACCGATGGTCTCCGGATGGATTTTCACGGGATAGATTTTCTGCATGCGCGCAACCCGATCGCTGTTCATGCGGTCATAGAACGCGCGACTCTGCGCGATCGGTGCGTTCAATGGCGGCGCCTTGCTGCCGGCGGCAATCATCTTCGGGAAGAAAGCGCGCGCCTCCGGCGAGGCGAGGTTCGAATAGGGAATGGTGAGCGCGGGCGCTGTCACGGCACCGTCGGCCTTGACGCGCTGCGATGCGGCCTGCGCGGACACTGTCATGCCGGACAGCCCCGCGCAAAGCAGCATTCCAGCCGGGATGAGTGCAAGACGCGATGACTGCATGGGGTTCCTCCCGGGTTGCCTGTCTGGATCAGTCGTGATGGATGAAGGCGAGTCAGCGGCGGACTGAGCCACCGTCACTTCACCTTGCCTGTCGAAGCGGGCGGGGCGGATGCGGGGCTGGTGTTGCCGTGCAGGATCTCCTGCAGTTTCAGGTACACCCCATTGGTCCAGCCGAAACCGACGACGTTCTGGGTATAACCGGCGCTGATATGGACGTCCGCGTTGCCGAGCACCATGTTGTATTTCTCGCGAATGGTTTCGTCCTTCGCGATGCCGCGATCGACGGTCGCGCAGAACTTGCCGGCGATGCGGCGTGCATCAGCCTGGAAGCCATAGGCTTCGAGGCCGGAGACGGCGAGCCAGTTGGCAGGCGCCCAGCCAAAGGGTGCATCCCATTGCGCGCCGCTCGGATGGTTGTCCATGGCAAGGCCGCCTGGTCGTTCGAAGATGGTGAGATGCCCACGCACCGCGTCGGCCTGCTGCGGGGAGGCCGCATGTGCCCATAGCGGATAGAAGGTCGTGATGTAGGGAAAGGCTGCAGGTTTCCCGGTGACGAAGTCGTAGTCCATGTACAGCCCCGTGCGGGGATGCCACAGGTACTTGTTCATGGCCTGCTTGCGGGCCCGTGCGACCTGCGCCCAGTGCGCGGCATCGGTGGTCTTGCCGAGCTTCAGCGCAAAGTCGTGCAAATCCGTTTCATAGCGATAGAGCAGGCTGTTCAGGCCTGCCGGTGCGTAGTGGTGGGTGGATCCCGCAAACGGGCCGAAGTGGAAATTGACGTCGAAGCCCGATTCGCGCATGGCGCGATCGCCGAGATAGTAGTCGGCGCTCAGACGAAAGCCGCCCAGCCACGCATCGGCGCATACTTTCGAGGTGCGCACATCGCAGCTCTCCGGTTTCAGGCGGGCGGCTTCGGCGTCATCGGGATGTTTCGATGCCTTCACGAGGTAACCGGGATCTTCCGAGGGATGGGCGAGCAGCCACTTGATCACGCCGCGGTAGTAGTCGGCGTCGCGCGCTTCCAGCACCGGGCCGTGGCCAAGGTCGAAGTAACGCGTCAGGCCGGTATCGCCGGCCAGGTGCTCGGTGCGCGTCCAGATGTCGTGGTTGCGCACGGCCAACGGATAGGCTTGCGCCAGCCAGGCCTGCATCGACGGCTTGTCGTGAAAACCGGACGGGTCATCGAGTACCGCGGACATCATGGCGGTGAGGAACGGCGGCTGTGAACGGCTGAGGTAATAGGTGCGGTTCGCATTCAACACACCGCCGTAGTACTCGACCTCGAACAGGGCGTTGTCGACCATGTCGCGGGCCAGTTCGCTGCGATGGTCGGCGACCAGGCCCAGCACGATGAAATAGCTGTCCCAGCCATACATCTCGTTGAAGAAGCCGCCCGGCACGACATAGGGATGGGGCAGATAGAGCAGCCCCTGCGTGGGCAGTTGCGTGGGGTCGATGTCGCCGAGTTTGTCGATGACGCGTGGCAAGGTGCTGAGGCCGACACCGCAGCGTTTGGCTATCCCGCGCAGCCGCGTCGGCAACGGCATCTGCGCGGGCAGATAGAGCACCGAGTGCGTGCTTACCTTGCTGTCGGCGAGCGCCGAGCAGTCGTCCAGCGAGCGCGTCAGGGTGTGCCACGCGTGATCGATGTAGGTGCGGGTTCTGGCCGGATCCGGACGGGTTGCCGCGGCTGCGCCGGTCGCGAAGGCGAGCGTGGCCAGCAGCGTGAAGATGCGCAATCTGCCATTCACCGATCGACTGGGCCGACGTGTCTGGAGCAGTGGGCGGGAGGAGTCTTGCAGGTGTGTCATGTCTTGCGTCCGATGGGTCAAATGCCAAACGTCGAGAGTGCCGGACAGCTCCGTGGCATCGCGAGGTGAAGGTTCAAAGTGCTTTTCGCGTCAGCTTCGTCTTTCCGCCGGCATCGCGATCCAAGGTGATGTCGTAATGCCGGCCGCGAAACGTGATGTCTTTCAGCGTCATGGATTTCCATGTCGGTGGCAGCACCGGCGGATAGGCTTCGACCAGGCCCTGCGGTTCGATACGCAGCCCGCTCAGGCCGTAGAGAAGGCCTTGCACGAACCCGCCCGAGCCGGTGAGGAAGTAGCCGGTGTTGTTGGAGGCAGTCTCGGGGCGCACGTTGAACGGCGGCTTGAACATGTCGGCGGCGGCATTGCGCGCGAGCCAGCGTGCTGCTTCCCGCGTGTTGCCGACGGCGGCGGCCGCGATCGGCAACGGGCCGAGGCCCATCGTGGTCGGTATGCGCCTTGATTTGTCCATCGGCTTCAGCGCGATGGCGAAGTCGTTGCGCCGCACTGTCGCGCTCATCGGCAGGTCGAGCGAGGGGAAGGCGAGCAGGGCGAGATCGTCGCCGCCGATGTCGTGCGGCACGCTCTGATCCATGTCCAGATGATGTTGCCCTGTCGCGGAGAACGGCAGGTGAATTTTCGCCGCGATCCCGGCCCAGCGGGGGTCGGGCTTCTCGCCGAGCACGGTCGCGGCGGCGGTCGCGATGCGCAGCGCCTTGGCCGCTTCGGCATTGGTGAAGGTGTCGTTCGGGACGTCGTTGTAGTTTTCCTCGACCGAGGTGACGTGGAGGATGTCGTAGCGCTGCCTGTCGGTATTCCAGGTCGCCCGGCTGGCCCAGTAGCGTGCGACGTCGCGGATCACCGGCCAGCCATGTTCCTTCAGCCATGCCTTGTCGCCGCTGGCCAGGTAGTACTGCCATTGCGCGATGGCGACGTCGGCGTTGACGTGGATCTCGCGTTCGCCCAACACCCAGGCGGCGTGCAGGACCTGCTCGGTGCCGTTTTCCGGGTCGGCCTCCCACGGGTACATCGCGCCTTGCAGGCCTCGCGCTTGCGCACGTTGTCGTGCGGCAGGCAGGGTGCGGTCGCGGAACATCACCAGCGACTTCGCGCGCTGCGGATGCAGCAACAGCAGCGCCGGGAAGATCCACGAATCGCTGTCCCAGAAGATGTGGCCGACGTAGCCCGTGGTGAGCCCGCAGGCGCCGATCGCCCATGCCGTGTCGGGTGTTGCATTGGCGAGCAGATAGTACAGATCCGAGTGCACCACGCGCTGCATCTCCGGGTCGCCGTCGATGCGGATGTCGCTCCTCCACAGGCTGGCCCATGCCTTCCGGTGTGCTTCCAGCAAGGCATCGAAACCCCTGGTGCGTGCGTCCTTCGCCAACGCGAGATCCGCCCTGGCATCGCCACCCCAGTCGGTGCGCGATGTCGCCACGTACTTGGTGAAGGCATAGGTCTGGCCCTTGTGCACCGGCACGCTCAGATCGAGCGAGAGCCGATAGGTGTCTTTGTGGAGCTTGATCTCGCTGGGCCGGAGATCCCCGGGCAAACCGACGGCAGCAGCCTCGGCCATGCCCAGGCCCTGTTCGGCGCGGCCATCCAGCCACAGGGTCAGGTTGTTGCGGTCACCATCACTGGCCAGCACATGGGTGTCGCCGTGGTACCACACCGCGGCGCGATCCGGCGTGGCCGGTGGAATCGCCTTGAACGACAGGTTGTTCGCGGCGACGGCGATCTGCATTTGGTCGCCGCTCAACTTCGCCAGCGGCAACCTCGGCTGATGCGGCGCCCACAGGTTGAACGCGAACGACAGCTGCACCACGCCGTCGAAATCCGGGGTGATCGATATCCGGCTGGCGGCGAGATGCGGTGCCGCCTGGCTG
The DNA here is from genome assembly GCA_035564915.1 of Rhodanobacter sp. Lineage (GTDB taxonomy): Bacteria > Pseudomonadota > Gammaproteobacteria > Xanthomonadales > Rhodanobacteraceae > Rhodanobacter. The sequence continues at coordinate 84,824 of DATMTH010000058.1, read as the reverse complement.
ACCAGGCTCTGCACCTCGATTCGCGTGTTCCGGCCATGGTCGAGATAGCGGTAGCTGGTGGTCAGGGTGGCGTCATGCAGGTTCAGCACCTGACGGTAGTCCTGGAACACCGAGGGGTCGAGGTCGACCTGGTTCATCCAGAAGTGGCCCGCACGGGACTGGCCGGTGCTGTAGTCGATTTCGGTCCAGCCGGGGATGGCGGCCGGTCGGGACATGTCGTCCTTGCCGTAATCCATGAAGCCGACCATGTAGGCCGGATTGTCTTCGGTACCGCGTGGCGCGGTCGTGGTGGACAGGTAGCCATTGGCCAGTTGGCCCGGGAAATAGCTGGCGAAGTCCCTGGAGGTGGCGGTCAGCAGGAAGCTCGGGTCGGTGGTTGCGGCCCGCACCAGCGGTGCGGCGCTGACGGCCACGATGACGAGCAGCCACGCCAGCGGTGGATGTCGGTGTCGCATGTTCACCTCGTCGTCCTGTGCGATGACTCGTTGCGCCCGGACACTGTTCGCCCCGGGCGATTCAAAGCTCCCTGCGATCCAGCACGACCTTGCCGCCGGCATCGCGTCGGATGCTGATGTCGTAGTGCTTGCCGCGGAAGCTGACGTGCCTGAGCGTCAGCGATTTCCAGCCGGGCGGAAGCGCTGGCGGATACGCCTCGACCAAGCCCTTGTCCTCGATGCGCAGACCGGACAGGCCATACACGAAGCTCTGCACGAAGCCCGCCGAGGTGGCCAGGATGTAGCCGGCGTTGTTGGCCGCGGTCTCGGTGCGCACGTTGAACGGCGGCTTCAGGAAGCCGACCAGGTTGCGCTGGATCCAGTCACCGGCGGCCTTGCCATTACCCAGTTCGGCCTCGCCGACGGCGAGCATCACCATCATCATCTCGTTCGGGTCGTCGCCGTGGGTCTTGAGCTCCTGCAACTGGAACGCGAAGTCGTTGCGGCGCACCTGCGGTGTCATCGGCAGGTCGAGGTTCGGGTACATCAGCCAGACCAGGGACGAGCCCATCCAGGTGATCTTGTCGTGCGGCACCGAGGCGTCGAAGTCGAGGTGACGCTGCTGCGCCTGGTCGAACGGGATGTACATCTTCGCGGCGATCTCCGCCCACTTCGGGTCGGGCGTTGCGCCCACCACCGCGGCGGCCTTGCCCGCGATCTCCAGCGCCTTGCGCGCGGCGGCGTTGGTGAACGAGTCGTTCGGCACGTCGTCGTAGGCCTCGTCGGGCGAGGTGACGTGGAAGATCTCGTAGCGGTTGGCCTTGGCGTTCCAGCTCACCCGGCTTTTCCAGAACTCGGCGATCTCGCGGATCACCGGCCAGCCATGCTGCTTCAGCCAGGCCTCGTCGCCGCTGGCGAGGTAGTACTGCCATTGCGCGATCGCGATATCCGCGTTGACGTGGATCTCGCGGAACACGCCGTAGGCGAAATGCGGCGTGTTGTCGACGCCGGTCTGCGGATCGGCTTCCCATGGATACATGGTGCCCTTCGCGCCGTACTGCTGCGCCCGTTCGCGCGCCGGCTGCATGGTGCGGTCGCGGAACATCACGATCGGCTTGGCGCGTTCGGGGTGCAGCAACAGCAGGGCGGGGAACACCCACGAATCGCTGTCCCAGAAGGCGTGGCCGGCGTAGCCGGGGGTCAGCGCGCAGGCGCCCATCGGCCATGCCGTGCCGACGGTGGTGTTGGACAGCAGGTAGTACAGATCCGAGTGCACCGCCTGCTGCACCTTCGGATCGCCATCGATCACGATGTCGGATTTCCACAACGCATGCCATGCGGCGACATGGCGTGCCAGGAGGTGTTCGAAACCGGTGCTGCGTGCCGCTTCGACCAGCTTCACATCCGCCCTGGCATCGCCGCCCCAGTCCTGCCGCGAGGCGGCGATGTATTTGGTGAAGCTGTAGGTCTTGCCTTTCTGCACGCTGACGGTGAGGTTCAGCGACAGCTTGTCGGGGCCTTTCTCCAGAGTCGCCGCATCAATCTTGATGCCCGCCGGCAGGTCGATGGCGGCGGCTTCGGCCATGTGCAGGCCCTGTTCGGCCTGGCCGTCCAGCCACAGCAGAAGCTGTTTCGCGTCGCCGTCGCTGGCCAGGATGCGGGTATGGCCGGGGTACCAGACCGCCGCGCGATCGGGCGTAGGCACCGGCTTGTTCTGCAGGTTCTGGCCGCTGGCGATCACCGCGTCGATCATCTGGTCGCCGGTCATCGTGGCGATCGGGAAGCGTGGCTGGTGCTCCGACCACAGCCGGAACGGGAAGGTCAGCTGCACCTTGCCGTCGAACTGCGGAGTGATCGACAACCGGGTCGCGGCCAGGTGCGGGTCGGCCTGGCTGACGAAGGTGGTCACCTGCACGTCGGTCGACTTGTTGGCGTAGTTGAAACGGTAGCCGGTCGACAGCGTGCCGTCGTGCATGTTCAGCGTCTGCGTGTAGCCAGCGAAGATCTTCGGGTCCAGCCGGGTCGCATTGAGCCAGCCGCCACCGGGGTTGTAGTCGATCTCGCTCCAGCCGGGGATCGCCGCGGGACGCGAGATGTCGCCCTTGGCGTAATCCATGAACGCGACCATGTAGCCCATGTCGGGCTCGGTGCCGCGCGGCGAGGTCATCGTCGAGAAATAGCCGTTCGCCAGATAGCCGGGAAAGTAGCTGCCGAAATTGCTGGCGGTGCCGGTCAGCAGGAAGCTCGGATCGGTCTGGCCGAACGCAGGCAGGGAGACGCCGCTGGCGAGCAGGCACAGGCAGGCGAACAGGGTGCGGTGGGCTTTCATGCGGGCTCCAGGAGTTGCAAGGTGTGCCCCGGTTCGGGCGCGACGCTATTTGGCGGCAAGGCGGATGTTGACCGGGATGGCCGCGCCCTCGCGGTCGGTCTCGCGCTTGAACAGGAACAGCGAAACCAGCAGCAGCGTCATCGGGATCAGCGAGAAATAGAAGGCGTGGATGCCGTCGAAACGGGCGAACACGATCGCCGTGATGCGCGAGCCCAGCGTGCCGCCAAGCGCCGAGAAGATCACGATCAGTCCGGTCATCGCGGCATGCGACGGCTTGGGCAGCGAACTCAGCGCCACCGAGTTGATCACCGGGTAGATCGGCGCCATCAGCAGGCCGATCAGTGGAATCAGGTAGGCCGCGACCGGGGCATTGAGCCAGCCGACATGCGCATTGGCGACGATGTGCTCGGCCAGTGGCAAGGTCACCACCACCAGCATTCCCATGCCGACAATGCAGATGTTGAGAAGGACGTACCACGGTACCCGCCGGAGCACCTGGCCGGCCAGCAGGCGGCCGATCGCGGTGGCGCCGGCGAGGATGCTGGCCACCTGCACGCTCATCGCGTTGGGCAGTTTCAGCACCTCGTTGTTGAACGTGGGCAGCCAGGTACCGAAGCTCTGTTCGATCAGCACATACAGAAAGGCCGAGATCAGGAACACGTAGACCAGCGGACGCAGGAACAGCTGCAGCATCTCGAGCATCGAGCCGCGTATCGTGTTGGTCTGTGCGTTGTGCGCCGCCGATTCGTCCATCCGCGAGCCGGCCAGCAACACGATCACCAGCGCACAAATGCCGGCCAGCAGCCAGTAGACATTCAACCAGGACAGGTTGGCCGGTGCGGCACGATCGATGAAGGCGCTGAAGATCCAGCCGCCGGCCAGCACGCCGACCATGAACAGGCCCTCGATGGTATTGGTCAGCCGGCCATGCTCGGCCTTGTTGCTGGTCAGCAATCCGATCGACGAATACACCGCCACCTTGGTCAGGGCGAACCCGATGCCGACGCAGGTGAACAGCAATTCGGTGGTGTGGAAGCCGGGGTAGAGCGGCATTAGCACGCAGGCGCAGCCGACGATCGCCAGGGCCAGCATCATCGCGCGGCGATAACCCAGCAGGGGCAGGAAGGAGGCGACCAGCAGCGAGGTCGCTGCGATCGTCAGATCCTTGAACAGTTCGAGCAGGCTTGCCTGGGGCTTGTCCACGCCGAAGCTGACGATCGCCTGCAGGATCACCGTGCCGACACTGTTGAGCAGGATCGCGAACACCATGTAAATCAGCGCCAGCGCGACAATCATGCGGAGTCGGTTCATGAGCCCCCAGCTTCGTGATGATTCCGCATGAACACGGCAGCCTGTATCGCGACGGGATGCGATGCTGGCGCACGACGGAATCGATGGTCGAAGCTGGAGTGTGCCGACAAATGGTATCGGTATCAAGAGATGATAACGGTATCATGGCCGTGCAAATGCCTCGGCATGCGAGAAGGCGCGGGCCTGGCATGGACGACCTTGATGTAACTGGCCACACTGGGCGTGGCTGGGCATCGGCCCGGGTCGCGATCAGGAGGTGGGCATTGAGCCGGACAAGCAGGAAACAGGCGGGCAGGTTGCTTTCGGCCGGTCCGACGATGGCGGATCTGGCCAAGCTGGCGGGGCTGTCGAAAATCACGGTCTCCAGGGCGCTGGGTGACAGTCCGCTGGTCAACCCGGCGACGCGCGAACGGATCCGGGAGCTGGCGCAGAAGCACGGCTACAAGTTCAATATCAGTGCCCGCAACCTGCGCCTGCGGCGCAGCCATACGGTCGCGGTGATCGTCGAGATGAAGCCGTCCAGTGACCGCACCATGTTCGATCCTTATCCGCTGGGCTTGCTCGGGGGAATTTCGCAGGAGCTGACGGCGGCCGGCTACAGTGTTCTGCTGACCACCCGACAGGGCGCGACCGCTGCCGCCGTGCAGGCGGCCGACGGGCTGATCCTGCTCGGCCAGGGCGTGCATCAGGATGCCGTGCACCGATTCAGCAAGCTCGGGGTGCCGATGGTGGTATGGGGTGCGGGGCTGACGGGTGATTCGCATGTGGTGGTTGGCAGCGACAACCGGCTGGGCGGCTCGTTGGTGGCCAAGCATTTCATTCGCCTGGGGCGTCGGCGCCCGGTGTTCATCGGCAATCCAAGCCATCCGGAGATCCATGATCGTCTCGACGGGTTCGTGGATGCGTTGGGTGTGCGCGGCATCAAGCCCCTGCTGATGCGACGCGACGAGTTCACGCCCGATTCCGGTACCGATGCGGTGCATTCGCTGCATACCCGCGGGGTACATTTCGATGCGATCTTCGCCTGCAGTGACCTGCTGGCGATGGGTGCGATTCGCGGCATCCAGGAAGTGGGGCGTTCCGTGCCTGGCGATGTCTCGGTCGTGGGCTATGACGACATGCCGCTGGGGGCGAGCTTTCTGCCTGCGCTCAGTTCGGTGCACCAGGATTGGCCGGAAGGTGGCGTCCTGCTGGCGCGCAAGGTGCTGGCTCTGATTCGTGGCGAATCGGCGGCATCGGAGACGTTGCCGGTGAGCCTGGTGATTCGCTCGACCTGATCGGGTTGTCTGCGGATCGGCGCAACCCGGCTGTCGCAGGTACGCAGTTCGTCATGACCGGGTGCGGACGCGAGCCGGAGTGGGTTCGCCGGAATCGGCCATGGCCTGATCCGGCTGCTTGCCGAGAGCGTGGGGTGACCGGTTCTGTCCCGCCGCCGATGGGTCGTCGAGCCCATCGACTTCGAATGATCGCGTTCCGGGATTCCCCCCGGCGTCGACCTGCGCCGACCTGATGACATCGGTAACTTGATATCGGTAACAATTCGATGGTAGGTTTGCCGGGAGAGCGGCCCGGGTGGGCCGCCACGGCGGGCGTCATGACCTGCCAAGTGGAGGGGGCGGTTGATTCGGAAGCGTTCGTCAACAGGCGTGGGAATTCGCGCGCGGCAGCGTGGGGCAGGCGTGCGGGTCGCGCCAGGTCGCGTCGGTGGATGCCCATGAGCGCCGACAACAACGATGCCCGGACGGCTGTTGCGCTGGACGAAAGTCCCCTGTCCACAGGGGCCGACTCGTCTGACGGCGGCTTCGACGCACCTGGGCCCGATGTGGGTCGCTGGCGGCTGATCCAGTCGACATGGCAACCGGAACATGCCGCCCGCAACGAGACCCTGTTCGCGCTGGCCAATGGATCGCTCGGTGTGCGCGGTGGCTTCGAAGAGTCCGCCAGTCCCACCCAGGCCAGCTTTCTCGCAGGCGTCTGGGAGCGGGCTCCGATCCATTACCACGAACGCCACTTCGGATTTGCGCGGACCACGGATACCCGGGTACCGGTTGCCGAGGCAACCGTCATGCGCATTCGCCTGGGGGAAGACCTCGTCGATCCGATCGATGGCGACATCCTCGCATTCCATCGGGCGCTCGACCTGCGCGAAGGGCGGCTCGAACGCCATCTGCGCTGGCGTACCGCACAGGGCTGCACGCTGGAGCTGGAAACGCAGCGTGTGCTGCCGATCGCACAACCCGGCATGATGGCGATCCGCATGCGCCTGCGCTCGATCGACTACACCGGCCCGGTCAGCTTCGAATCGGCAATCCTCGGCAACCTGGCAGCGGCCGCGCAGGGCGACGACCCGCGTTTCGGCGCCGGCGACGGGCTGGCGATGCGTGTGGCAGGGACCGTGGCCACGGAGAAGGAGGCGTGGCTCGAGCAGCGCAGCGGCGAAAGCGCCATCGGCGTGGTCTGCCTGCAGCGCCATCAGGTCAGCGGGTTGGCATTCTCGGATGCAACGGCAGCGTCGGATCGTCTCGGCCAGACCTATTCCGGTCATATCCAGGCCGGCGCTGGCGTGACCATCGAGAAATTCGTGGCCTATGCGTGGAGCCAGCCGCAACAGGAGATATCCAGCGAGGTTTTGCATGCACGCGCCGCCGCCATGCTCGAACATCCGATCGACGCGGGTTTCGATCTGTTGCTGCAGCAGCAGGCACGGGATCTTGCCGCATTCTGGGCCAGCACCCATCTTTCGATCGATGGTGACGGGGCGAGCGAGCAGGCGCTCAGGTTCAACCTGTTCCACGTATTCCAGTCGGCCGGGCGCGACGGACTGGGCGGGATCGCGGCGAAGGGCCTGACCGGCGAAGGTTACGAAGGCCATGTGTTCTGGGACTCGGAGACCTTCGTGCTGCCGGCGCTGGCATTGATCGATCCGGTACTGGTGAAACCCAGTCTGCTGTGGCGCGTGCGCACGCTTGATCGGGCACGTGCCCATGCCCGCGAGATGAATCATTCGCGCGGTGCGCTGTACCCCTGGCGCACGATCGGCGGTGACGAGTGCTCGGCACACTATCCCAGCGGCTCGGCCCAGTACCACATCAACGCCGCGATCGCATTCGCGATCAGGCTCTACGTCGATGCGAGCGAGGATCGCGGCTTTCTGGAAGAGGGCGGGGCGGAGCTCCTGGCCGAGACCGCGCGGATCTGGCTGCAGGTTGGGCATTTCAACGACCGCCGCGCTGGTGCGTTCTGCATCCACGGTGTCACCGGGCCGGACGAATACACCGCACTGGTCGACAACAACTATTACACCAACCGCATGGCGCAGGAGCATCTGCGTTATGCCGTCCAGGTGATGCGGGAACTGGCCGACCAGGCCCCGGCGTCGTTTGCCGCGCTCGGGAACAAACTCGAACTCTCCGCGCAGGAGATCGACGAATGGACGCGCGCGGCGGAGGCGATGTATCTGCCCTGCGACGAGCGTCTCGGCATCATCGCCCAGGACGATACCTTCCTGGACAAGCCGCGCTGGGACTTCGGCAGCACACCGCAAGACCGCTACCCGCTGCTGATGCACCATCATCCGCTGACGCTGTATCGGCATCAGGTGTGCAAGCAGGCCGACGCACTGCTTGCGCTGGTGCTTGCCGGCAGCCATGTCGATCGCGCCACGCGGCGTCGCAGCTACGACTACTATGAAGCGATCACGGTGCATGACTCGACCCTGTCCGCATCATCCTTCGCCGTGCTCGCCGCCGAAGTGGGTCATGCGCGGAAGGCGCAGGAATACTTCATGGATGGCCTGCGCGTCGATCTCGACGATCGTCACGCGAACACCAGCCACGGTGCGCACATGGCCGCGATGGCGGGAAGCTGGCTTGCGCTGACCTGGGGTTTCGGCGGCCTGCGCGTCGAAGCCGGTGGCCTCCGTTTCGATCCGATGCTGCCACCGGCATGGCGCAACTACCGCTTCGGAGTGGTCTGGAAGCATCGCCGCATCACCGTCGCGGTCGATGCCGGCACGGCCCATTACACCCTCACCGAAGGAGCGTCGCTGAGCATCGTGCATGCGGGCCAGCCTGCATTGTTGCGTGAAGGCGTCACGACTTCGCTGGCGCTGGTGGATCACAGCATCGATCCCTCGTCGGGCGGGTCGCGTGCCGGTGCGATCTTCCCGCGTCCGTTCCAGGCTGTCGTGTTCGACCTCGATGGCGTGCTGGCCAACACGGCGCCGCTGCACCAGGCCGCCTGGCACCGGCTCGCGGACGAACTCGGCCTGCCCTGGCACGATGACCTCGGCGAAAGACTCAAGGGCGTCGATCGCGCCAGCTCGCTCGACCTCGTGCTCGGCGAGGCCAGCGGCAACTACACGCCGGAGCAGAAGCGGCAGCTCGCCGATCGGAAGAATGGCTATTACCGCAAGGCCATCGAATCGCTTTCAGCCGCCGACCTGCTGCCGGGGGCACTCCAGGCGCTGCAGGCTGCGCGAAGTGCCAGGCTGAAAATTGCGCTGGCCTCGGCCAGCCGCAGTGCAGGTGAACTCGTCGAGCGCATGGGGATTGGCGGGTTCTTCGATCACATCGTCGATGCGTCGACGATTGCCAGGGCGAAACCCGATCCGGAGATTTTCCAGTGCGCCGCTGCCGCACTGGGTATCGACCCTGCCAGTTGTCTTGGCATCGAAGACGCACAAGCCGGGGTGGCGGCGATCAAGTCCGCGGGCATGGTTGCCCTGGGCATCGGTGACGCCAGGGTATTGAACGAGGCTGATGCCGTATTGCCCGATCTGGCGTCATTCAAGCTGGAGCATTTTGTGGTGTGGAGCTGAGCGTGGGTCAGTCGTCGGATCGGCTGAGAAAAACAAAACATACGCAACTTTGAATCAGAAACCGGTGTTCCAACACCGCCTTGAGGAGGGAGTACCATGAATCACCCCGATTTAGTCAAACTCGCGCTGGTGACTGCGATCACCGCAGCACTCCCGCAAATGGTCTGGGCGGCGGCGCCAGCCGGATCCGTCGCGTCGCCGCAAGCCGACACCCAGACCGATGCCCAGGCCGGCAATACGGTGGCCAGCAAGCGGGCGCCCAAGTCTCAGCTCAAGGAAGTCAAATCCCTGCAAGCCGTCGTGGTGACCGCCAATGCCGGCGGCGTCAAGAAAATCGACGCGAGCTACAACGTCGTCACCGCCGACCGCCAGCAGATCACGGATGCAAACCCGAAAAGCACGGCGGACCTGTTGAAGATCTCACCGGGAATCTGGCCTGAATCCAGCGGCGGCCAGACCGGTGCGAATATCGAGATCGCCGGCTTCCCGGGCGGCGGCGATGCGCCGTTCTTCACCATGATGGTCAATGGCACGCCGTTGTATGGCATGCCCTCGCTGTCGTTCATGGACAGCAGCTCGCTGTTCCGTCTCGACGACACGATCGACCGCGTCGAGGTGGTGCAGGGCGGCCCGGGTGCGATTTTCGGTCCCGGGCAAATGGGAGCCACCGCCAACTTCATCCTGCGTCAGGGCACGGATGTGCCGTCCGGCGATGTCGGCGTGACCTACGGCGATGAAGGCATGTATCGCGTGGACGGCTTCTTCGGTTTCCCCATCGCCGACAGCTGGTACGGCAGCATCGGTGGTTTCTACCGCAGGTCCGATGGTGTGCGCGATCCGCAGTTTCCCTCCGACGACGGTGGCCAGTTGACGGCGACCGTGTCGCACGACATGGACAACGGGAGTCTGCTGTTCTGGGCACGCGCGCTTGACGACAAGAACCAGTTCATCACTCCGACGGCATTGATCCAGGGCAATGGCAACGACTATTCAAGCTTCCCCGGGATAGACGCGTTGACCGGCACCTACTACAGCAAGGCGATGCAGCACGTCCAGGTACCCGGGCCCAACGGAAACATGTTGAACGCCGATCTCGCCAACGGGCGAGGCGGCAAGCTCAACTACTTCGGCGGCAGCTACAGCGGTACGTTCGGCGAATGGAATATCGACGATCACTTCGTGGTCGGCGGTGGCCAGCTCAATACCAATGCGCTGTTCTCCGGCCCCAACCCGAAGCCGCTGAGCTATTACCTCTACGGTTGCAACATGGCTCAGCCGGCCGGTTTCTGCGATGCGAACAACATGCCCGTCGATGGCGACACGCTGGGCTACCCCACCAGCTACAACGTGCAGGCCAACTATGTCGGCGGCGGCGCTGTTCCGCTGGATCAGAGCGTCATCCATCAGGGCTGGTGGTTCATCCAGAAGCAGTTGCACACGTTCAACAACGACTTTCGCGTCAGCAAGGAGATCTTCGACGGCAATACCCTGACCGCCGGGTTCTACTACGCGCGATCGACCGATCGCGACAACTGGTCGCTCGGTAACCAGATGCTGATGACCAACACCAGCAACGCCAAGCCGATCACCTTGAGCTATGTGCAGGGAGGCCAGACCTACTATGTGACCAACCCGCAGGGCTTTGTCGATTTCAGCGGCAATTACGACATCGCGGAAAACGGCGTGTCCGTGAACAAGGCGCTGTACCTGTCGGACTCCTGGAAAGTCGGCTCGTGGTTGTTTGACGTGTCCGGCCGCGTGGAGAACCAGCACGCCACGCAGAACACCTGCAACACCACGGCCGTCGATCTGGACGGCAATGCGTACACGCTCTACGACAAGGCTGTGCCGGTCTGCAATGGCACGTTCGATCACGAGGACTACAACAAGACCCATCCCTCGTTCACGATCGGTGCGAACTACGAGATCGCCAGCAACATGAGTGTGTACATGCGGGCAAACACCGGTGCGCATTTCGACGACTTCGACAACGGCATTCGCGGCGCGGGCGGCGATTTCGCACCGATGGAGAAGATCCGCAACCTGGAAGGCGGCTTCAAGTACCAGTCGTCGCAGTTGTATGTCGATGCCAGCGTCTACCTGAGGAAATTCACCGGCCTGCAATATCAGGAGACCACCAACTCCGGAGTGCCGATCAGCGCCATCTCCAACTACGGTTCGTCGACCAAGGGCTTGAACCTCAACACGACCTGGTCGCCGATCGAGAACCTCAAGCTGACCCTGGTGGGCAACTACATGGACGGTCATTACACGAACTACAACGGCTGCGCCCCATACTCCGACATCAACGGCAATACGCAGTGCGTCGGCCTCAATGGCCAGCCGCTGCAACGGCAGCCGAAGCTGCGTTACATGTTCACCCCAAGCTATCGCATCGTGACCGGCTGGGGCGACATCACCGGGTTCGTGACCTATACGCATATCGGCCAGCGCTATGAAGATCAATCCGGCTTGCAGCCACTGGGTTCGTACCACACGCTGGATGCGGGTATCGTCGCCAATGTCCAGCAGAACTGGCAGTTCACCTTGCGCGGAACCAACCTGACCAATGAAATCGGTCTGACCGAGGGCAACTCGCGGGTGTTTGGTGTCAATACCGGTATCGGTGGCGTGATCATGGCCCGCTCGATCGAGGGTCGTGAGGTAAATCTGCAGGCCAAGTACATGTTCTAGCTTTTCTGCCTGCCTGTCCGCATGGGGCGATGAGGCCCGGGTCGCTCCCTCAGGCGATCCGGGCCGTTTCGTCTGGCGGGCCGGCGCATTACATTGGAACCCTCGGCCGGCATGCGCGTTTGCTGCCCGACCGATACCGTGATCTTGCGTTCGACAGTCGACAGCAGGCGAGGTGAACCTTGCATCCATCAAGACAGTTTGTCGGCAGATGGCCATGACGTCTGCGGCGGTCATCGAAGCGATGCGGCACGCAAGTACCCTGTTGCAACAGGGTGGTTTCCGTGACGCGCACGACCAGCTCGAAGCGATCGTTGCAGAGCATCCTGACTTTGCCGAGGCGAAGCGTCTGCTGGCCGGAACCCGGCTGGCGCTGGGTGATGCCGCGGGCGCCGAGCTGCTGCTGCGCGAAGCGCTGGCCATCGATCCGGCATGGACACCTACGCTGGGAACCCTGGGCGAGGTGCTGCTCAACCGTGGTTGCGCCAGTGAAGCGGAGCCGCTGCTTCAGCGGGCTGCGACGGGTACGCCAGCGTTTCCGCGGGCTGCGCTGGTGCTTGCGCGCCATTACAACGACAGCGGGCGTTCGCGGCAGGCACTTGAGGTGGTACTGCCCCATTGCGCCAGCGGCAACGTGGACGCCGAGCTTGTTACCCAGCATGTGGCGGCGCTTGTCGCGCTGGGAAGGCAGGATGACGCCGTTGCCTTCTATCGACGCGTGGTGGCTGCCGTGCCGGATCATCCTGCGGCTGCGCATGCGCTGGCGATTGCCCTCGACGCGGCGAACCAGCCTGCCGAAGCCGAGTGCACCGCGCGTCGGTCGCTCTCGCTCGGACAGCCGACAGCCTCGCTGTACGCCACGCATGCCCGCAGCTTGATCGCGCTCGGCGATTTCGAGCGCGCGGAAGCCGCGCTGCGCGATTGCCTGCGACTGGAGCCCGGACGGATCGAGGCGCACAGCAACCTCGCGCGGCTGATCTGGATGCGCACCGGTGATGGTGCGCAGGCAACCGCCGTGATGGATCAGGCACTGAGGATGTTCGCCCACGACGACGCGTTGTGGGCGGCCAAGGCCGCGGTTCTGCAGGGTGCCGGTGACGCATGCGGTGCCTATGCCTGCCTTGCCTCTCAGGCTGCACGCCCGCACGCTGCGCCGGCCCTGCTGGTACGCGCCGGCCTGGCGGCGCTGGAGTTCGAGCCATCCACTGCGCTCGGTCTGGCCGAGCGCGCGCTGCGCGCACAGCCGGCGGACATGGCGGCACGCAAGCTGATGCTCGCCGCGCGGCTTGGCGTCGGCGATGCGCGGGGCGCACTGCCGCATTGCGACGCCTTGCTGTCAGCTGCTCCCGACGATCAATATCTGATTGCGCTGCAGACCATGGCCTGGCGACTGCTCGACGACCCGCGCTATCGGGAATACTGCGACTACGCGAACCTGGTCTTGCCGCAGCAACTGGAGACGCCGTCGGGTTGGTCCGACCTGGCCAGCTTCTTCGTCGACCTGAAACGCAGCCTTGCGCGCCTGCACGAGACCCAGAAACACCCGCTGCTGTTCCAGTCGCTGCGCCACGGCACCGAGACCACCGAGGATCTGACGCGCAGTGCCGACCCGGTGATCCAGGCGTTGTTCAACGCCTTCCATGCGCCGATCCGCCGGTATCTTGAGCATATCGGCCGCGGCGCCGATCCCTTGCGCCGACGCAACCACGGCCGCTGGCGTTTCAACGGCAGTTGGTCGGTCAGGCTGCGCACGTCCGGCTTTCACACCAGTCACGTGCATCCACGCGGCTGGATCTCGTCGGCTTGCTACATCGACCTGCCCGACAGCATGGGCGATGCGCGGCGCAAGGATGGCGCACTCACCTTCGGCGTACCGGGCATCGTGACCACGCCGGTGCTGTCGGCGGAGCATGAAGTGCGGCCCGAAGTCGGCATGCTGGTCCTGTTTCCGTCCTATTTCTGGCACGGCACCGTTCCGTTTTCAGGCGAGCAGACACGGCTCACCGTGGCCTTCGACGTGGTGCCGGATCGCTCGTAGCGGCGAGGGCCGGGCGCTTTCGCGCCGTTCGCTCAGGCCGTCACGGCATTGAAGGAGATCGAGATGCGTGGCTCGTCGCTTTCGTGGGGCTCCACGAAATGTTCCATCCAGCACGGGAACAGCACCAGCAGGCCGCTCTCGGGGGCGAGCCGGATATCGCTGTAGCCGTTCGGAACGGCACCCTTGACGTAGCCATGGATCACGCCCGGTCGCGGGTCGCGAAAAACCAGTTTCCCCGAACCCGCGGGCACGTCGAGGTAGAAACAGCCCGACAGCAGGCAGCCCTCGTGCACGTGCAGGAAGTTGAAGCCGCCGCGATCGTGCAGGTTGATCCAGGACTGCAGCTGGAACGGGACGCCGCGGATGCCCATCTCGCCAAGTGCGCTGGCGCATCCTGCGCGCACCGCCTGCTGCAGCGGTGCGAACACCGGTTGCTCGAGGACGGCCATGTCCTCGCTGTTCCAGCCCTGCCGATTGGTGCGGCCGGCGGGTCGCGGGTTGGCCGCCCGCTGGGCCAGCACCGCAGCGACCCATGCCGGCAGGTGCGGCGCCAGCGCGGCCAGGCTGCCTTGCCAGATCCGCGTGGGAAACAGGTCGAAGGAACGCAGCGCCGGTCCGATGACAGGCGTTGCCGGTTTTGCGCTGCCGGGCGCGTTGAACGTGAGGGTGATATTTCCCGCCATGCATGGCCTTCCTGTTCAGCTCGTTGATTTTCCCGCGCCTCGTTTCCCATACTGCGCGCGAGCCAGCTTGGCTCGCAAGATTGGCTCCGCTCAGCGCGATGGTTTTGCGCCGAAGCGCAAGCCGGCCGTACCCGGCGCCGGGTGCGCCGGCGCGCCATGCAACTTCGCGATGTATTCGGTGAAGAACGCATTCGGCCAGCCGAAATCCTCGCGCGTGAATTTCTTCGGGTCGTGCGGATCGAAAGACTCGTGCAGGCGATGGTCGCCGGGGTCGCTGGCCAGCAACATCTTCAATACCTGTTGTTGCTCGGCCGGATCGTCGGTGGTGAAGCCCTGCGCGAGCAGGCCCAGCGGCCAGACCATGCCCGGCGGGGTATGCGGGCTGCCCAGTCCGGCCGCCAGCGGGCCCGTGTAGTAGAACGGGTTGGCCGTGGAAAGCACGAATTGCCGGGTGTTCCGATAGGTCGGGTCGTCTAGGCGCACGTAGCCGAAGTAGGGTGCCGCCAGCAGGTTGGGGATGTTCGCATCGTCCATCAGGTTGGCGTGGCCCAGCCCGTCGACTTCGTAGGCATAGATCGGCTTGCCGGCGGGCCCCTGCACGATGCCGTATTTCCGGATGCCCTCGTGCACCTGCCGGCGCAACCGCTCTGCACGGGCCGCCATCACCGGGTCGTGATAAACCCCGGCGATGTCGTGCAGCGCCTGCAACGCCTGCACGGCCATCATCTCGGCAGGGATCAGGTAGTTGTAGACGCACGGGTCGTCCGAGGGACGGAAGCCGGTCCAGATCATCCCGGTGTACGCGACCGGATTGACGCCGGCCTGCTGGGTGTCGGACTTGAAGCGGTAAATGCTGCGGCGGCGGTGATGCTGCTCGACCTGCATCACATCGAGTACGCGCAGGAAAGCTTTCCTGACCTCCGGGGTGAACACCGACGCATCGCCGGTCACCTTGTAATACTTCCAGGCGAGCAGGATCGGGTAGCACAGCGAATCGAGTTCGAACTTGCGCTCCCATACCGTGTAGTTCTGCCGGAACGCGTTCGCGTAGGGGTCGACCATCAGGTATTTCGCCTGACGCTGGATCACCGCCTTGAACAGCGCACGCACCTGTGTATCGTGGGCGTAATCCAGATACGTCGCCTCGACCTGCACGCTGGAATCGCGCAGCCATTCGGCGGGAATGTCGCCGGTCTTGACGTAGGCGGTGCCGTCGGCCGTCGCCACGATCTGGCTGTCGGTGTTGAGCAGGGCCGAACGTACCATCGCCTGCATTGCCGGGTTCGCGTCGCGATAATCGGCCGCGGCCGCGACGATCACCGCCGGCTGCACCACCAGCTTGTTATCCGTCACGGCCTGGCCAGCTGCTGCGCGCACACTGACGGCACCGGTGCACAGCAGCAACACGACGAGCGGCCAACGTTGTCGGGATTTCATCGCATTCCCTCGATCTGGACCAGTTCCGAGGAGTCGGCCATCGGCAGCGACACCGCCAGCCCCGATTCCATCAGCGTGCGTCCGTCCGCCACGCGATCCGGCGAAGAGCCGTCGCGGAAGTGCAGGCGATAGCGCCCGTCATGGCGCAGGCCACGCAACGGGAATCTGAAAACGCCCGGAGCGGCCACGCTGCCATGGAAGGCGTACAGCACACCGGTATCGCGTCCGCGATCGAAGTATTCGGTGCCATCCCAGCCCTTGCCGTCCGGTCGCGGGCCGGCGTGATAAAGGTTCGCGCTGCGGATCAGCGGCCGCAAGCTCGATTTGTAGAACGCGATCTCGCGCGCCGCCGCGGCATGCTGTGCACGGGTCCAGCTGTTGGTGTCGATCATCACCGTGAGCCAGCCCATCATCCCGCTGCGCAGCATGTAGCGGAAATTCTCGATGTGCGGCGTTGGCCACGCTTTCACGTAGGCCTCCAGCATCGCCGGGGGCAAGACGTGGCTGGCATCGTAGAACGCCTGCCGGTTCGACAGCGGGTCGTAGGAGTCGACGATCGAGAAGTAGTCGCCGTGCGCGGCGCTGCCGAAGTCGACCATGCGCCCGCCGTCGTTGCAGATTTCCAGCAGCAGGCCCGGATGCCTGTGCTTCAGTGCGCGCTGGATGGCGTAATAGGCGCGGGTGGCATGCAGGCTGACATCGGTCGAGTTGGAACTGTCGAGCCAGAGGAAGTCGTCGTCGCTGTAGCGTCGGGTCGTGGTCGGGTCGATCGGTGCATGCGGATGATCGGTGCGATCGCAACCCTGGGCCACCACATAGCCGTCGTGCTCGAGCATGTCGAGGTGGTAGTCGCGCACGATGCGGTTGGTTTCGGCGGTCGCCCAGGCCTGTGCTGCAGGTACGCCCAGATCGATGGTCATGCCCTTGAACTCGGCCGGCTTCCAGCCCGGCGGCGGATCGGTGGTCAGCCAGTCATGTACTCGCGGATCGTCGATGTCGAGCGCGCCTGCCGCTGTGCTGGTGCCGGCTTGGGCCCAATCGACCCAGAGCCCGAACTTCATGCCGAGCTGGTGCGCATAATCCGCCAATGCCGCCAGGCCGTGCGGGAACTTCTTCGGGTCCGGATGCCAGTCGCCGACCGCGCGGAACCAGCCCGCATCCATGTGAAACATCTCGAAGCCCAGCCGATGGGCGTCGTCGATCATCCGCCGCGCCTGCGTTTCGGTGATCGCCATGGCGCTGCCCCAGCTGTTGTTGGTTGCCAGTGGGTAGGCGGGGTTGCGCAGGGTTGCCGGGTCGTTCAGCACCGCGCGGATCCAGCGGCGCAAGGTGTTGCCGGTATCGTCGACATCACCATCGCTGGTGCCGAGGAACGCCGTCGGCGCGGTGAAGGTTTCGCCCGGGCCGAGATGGGTACGGAACGGGCCGGGTTCCGGGTTGAGTCCCGCCACTCCTTCCAGCACATCGCCGCGTCGTTTCAACTGCATCGCGATGCGGCCGCTGAATTCCACCCCTGCATACCAGCCGCCCGGGTTCGGCGCACTGCGACGGACCAGGAGCCAGGGAATGATCTCGCGTGGCTCGCCAGCACGCGGATGGGCGAATGTGCTGGAGTCACCCAGCCAGTCATAACCCTCGGCGACAGGAACCAGATGCGTGCCGATCGGTGGCGCCTCGCCAGCGCCCTTGTCGATCCACAGCTGCTGCAGCGGCGTTCGGGCCGGTACCTGCCAGGCGAAGCGCAGACTGGGTTGAAGCGGGATCCAGATCTCGTGCGCGCCCAGATTCTGAATCCGGATCACATGTTCGAGCGGTCCGTGCAGGTTTGCCGCGCGCCATTCCCAATGCAATCGCAGACCGGCGGTTGTGTCCGCATAGACCAGACTGGCGAACTGCTTTCCATAACGGCTGGCGCCAGGCAGGAATCGCCAATGCAGGGGAGCGTCGGTGCCATCGACCGTGGCCGTTTGGATCAACTGTCCGTTGTCGATGTTTTGCCAAGTTGCCCCATTCATCGCGGCCAGGCGCAACAGCCGTGGCATGGATGGCCCGGCCAGCAGCTCGATGCGGTTGTCGGCATTGCCGACCAGAACCGGTTTGGGGGCGGCCCCGTTCGCCGACATCGACGGGCAGAGCAGGCAAGACAGCAGGCAGATTTGCCGGAAGCGCGTCATGACGATGGCCCGGTTGCCGGCCGAGTCGCGAGAGCGGCATCGGTGTCGTTGCCGGATCTGCGCGCCAGCGAGGTTTCGGCCGGGTGTGACGGATGCAGGTGGCCGACTCCGGCGCCCGCGCGGGTCCGCTCGGCGACCACCGTGTGGCCGGCTCGATGCACCAGCCAGTCAGGCTTCGTCGTCCTCACCAGTTGCCCTGCCCATCTGTGCCGGCGTCAGGATCAACCGGAAGCAACTGCCGCCGCCGGCGACGCGAACATACTTCAGCTCGGCCTGGTTCGCCTCGCTCATCTGCCGGGCCAGATACAGGCCCAGGCCGGTGCCGTATTCGTGGGTGGTATAGAACGGCTCGAAAATCTGCGCGGCCACCTTGGGCGCGATGCCGGGGCCGCGGTCGATGACTTCGAGGATCGGCACGCCATGTTCGCCCTGGCGTGCCACCACCATGACCCGGGCCGGCTCGCCGGGTAGACGGCCGTAGCGCAGCGCGTTCTGCACCAGATTCCACACGACCTGCTGCAATTGCTGCGGGTCGGCCAGCGCCGCGACCGGTACGCTGCTGTTGCTGATCACCCGCAGCGAATCGGCACCGAGGTCGTTGCCCTGGCTGTATTCCTCGACGAAGTCCTGCGCCCAGTGGCCCAGGTCCAGGGTCTCCGGGCGCGAGCGTTCGCGCCGCGAGAGTTGCAGGATGTTCTCGATGATCTCGTTCAGGCGGATGCAATGGTTGTTGATGATCTCGACCATGCGCTGGTCGGTGCTGTCCATGCTTTGCGATTCGGCCAGCAACTGGGCCGAGTAGCGGATCGCTGCCAGCGGATTGCGGATCTCGTGGGCGATCGAGGCGGAGAGTCGGCCCAGCGAGCTGAGCGTGAGCTCCTCGGCCCGGCGCGACAGCAGGGAGGTGTCGTCCAGGAAGATGAGGACATGCGAGTCGTCGTTCGGTGCCAGTCGGGTGAAGCGTGGCACCACTTCGGGAACGCCGTCGGCGAGCTGGGTGGCGGTTTCGTCCAGCTTGCCCGAGGTCATCCAGTGGTAGAGGCGGCGCGACAGTTCCGGTGCCAGCTGGCCGAGGTCACGCTGGTCGGCGCCGGGGTTGCCCATCAGCATCCAGGCCGATTCGTTGATCTGATGGATGCGGTTGGCATCGTCGACCAGCAGCACACCGGTCTTCATGCGGCGGATGATCAGCTCGTTGATCTGCGACAGGTTGGCCAGGTCGGTGCTGCGCTGCTCGGCCAGGGCCTCGGTGGCGCGAAGTTGCTGGCCCAGAACGCTGCACAGCGCCGTGCTGGCGAAGTAGGCCAGGCCGAACAAGGCGGCTTCGAGCAGATCCCGATCGCCGGGATGGTTTCCCGACGACCAGAGAAACGTGTGGCCGAGCATGCCCAGGGTGGCCAGCGCGGCAAAGAAACTGGACAGTCGCAGCGGCAGGATCAGCGCGCCGGCGCTCAGGTTCACGGCCAGCATCATGGCGATGCCGATGCGTGCATCGTGCATGGCCATGATCGCCAGGATCGCGGCGGCGATGTCCACCACCAGGCTGCCTGCCACGGCCGCTCGGGCGAAAGCCATGCTGCGTCGATTGAACAGCAGCACCACCAGCGCAAAAAACAGGTACCCGGTGGCAACGGTGCGGGCGAAGTTGGGTGTGCTCAGGTCGGGCCAACTCATGCCCGCGGGTGCGAATGCCAGGCCGGCATATACCAGCGATTGCACCAACCGGAACACGTTGAGAAAACTCAGCTCGTGGCGAATCGTGGCCCTGCCTGCGGTGGATTCGGCAAAAACTGGCGTGCTGGACACGTGGCGGGCTCTCCTTGGCGGTTGGGGTCGAGTATATGACGCGCCGACTGGGCCGGGGCTAGTGCGCCGGATCGCATGAAACGGCGCCATGCGGGGCTTTGGCTGCCCCGCTCTTTTCATTGGCGCCCGCTTCCGCGAAAATGGGGGGCCGTATTGCGCGGATAACACCACCATGGTGTGCCGGCGCTCTGCATCCTGCAGCGCGTTGCTCCGCCGTCCGACTCCCTGACCCACGCCGAGGCTTCAGCGTGCGGCCATCATGTTTCCCGTTCGCTCGAGGTATCGAATGAATTTCCACGAATACCAGGCCAAAGAACTGTTCGCGCAGTACGGCATCGCCGTTCCGCCGGGCAAGGTCGCCAACTCTCCCGACGCCGCTGTCGATGCCGCCAAGGCACTTGGCGGTACCCAATGGATGGTCAAGGCACAGATCCATGCCGGTGGCCGCGGCAAGTCCGGTGGCGTCAAGTTCTGCCGCAGCCTGGATGACGTCCGCGCCGCCGCCAAGGGCATGCTCGGCACCCATATGGAAACCTACCAGTCCGCTGGCCGTGCGCTGCCGGTCAACCTGGTGCTGGTGACCGACGCCACCGACATCGCCCGCGAACTGTACCTGTCGATCCTCACCGATCGCGACAGCAAGTCGGTTTCGTTCATCGCTTCCAAGCACGGTGGCGTCGACATCGAGCAGGTTGCCAGGGACACTCCCGAAGACATCCACACCATCGTGGTCGACTTCGTCGAAGGCCTGCAGCCGTACCAGTGCCGCCAGCTCGGTTTCGCGATGGATCTGACCGGCAAGCAGGTCAACCAGCTGACCAAGATCATGCTGGGCCTGTACAAGCTGTTCAACGAGAAGGACCTGGCCCTGGTCGAGCTGAACCCGCTCGCCATCCTCGAGGACGGCAACCTCGCTGCGCTCGACGGCAAGGTCAACTCCGACGACAACGCCGAGTTCCGTCATCCGGATCTGGCCGCCATGCGCGACCTGACCCAGGAAGATGCGGCCGAAGCCGCCGCGGTGCAGAACAACCTCAACTACGTGACGATGGACGGCAGCATCGGCTGCATGGTCAACGGCGCCGGTCTGGCGATGGCCACGATGGACGTGATCAAGCTGGCGGGCGGCGAGCCGGCCAACTTCCTCGACGTCGGCGGCGGCGCCACCAAGGAACGCGTCACCGAGGCGTTCAAGCTGATCCTGTCCTCGGACAAGGTGAAATGCATCCTGGTCAACATCTTCGGCGGCATCGTGCGCTGCGACCTGATTGCCGAGGGCATCATCGCCGCGGTGAAGGAAGTCGGGTTGCAGATTCCGGTGGTGGTGCGCCTGCAGGGCACCAACGTGGATCAGGGTCGCGAATTGCTGGCCAACTCCGGCCTGGCGATCACGCCGGCGGATGATCTCAACGACGCGGCGCAGAAAGCCGTGGCTGCGGCCAAGGCCTGAGGAGATATAGAAACATGAGCGTTCTCGTCAATAAAAACACCAAGGTTCTCGTGCAGGGCTTCACCGGCCAGCAGGGTACCTTCCACGCCGAACAGGCGATCGATTACGGCACCATCATCGTCGGTGGCGTGACCCCGGGCAAAGGCGGCCAGCAGCACATCGGCCTGCCCGTGTTCAACTCGGTCGACGAAGCGGTGCTGGAAACCGGCGCCGACGCGTCGGTGATCTTCGTGCCGCCGCCGTTCGCGGCCGACTCGATCCTCGAAGCCATCGACGCCGGCATCAAGGTGATCGTGGCGATCACCGAGGGCATCCCGGTGCTGGACATGCTGCGCGTCAAGAACGTGCTGGCGCAGCATCCGGAAACCGTGCTGATCGGGCCGAACTGCCCCGGCATCATCACCCCGGGCGAATGCAAGATCGGCATCATGCCCGGTCACATCCACATGCCGGGCAAGGTCGGCATCGTGTCGCGTTCGGGCACGCTGACCTATGAAGCCGTGTTCCAGACCACCAACGAAGGCCTGGGCCAGTCCACCTGCATCGGCATCGGCGGCGATCCGATCAACGGCCTGAACTTCATCGACTGCCTCAAGCTGTTCCAGGACGATCCGCAGACCGAGGGCATCATCATGGTCGGCGAGATCGGCGGCAGCGCCGAGGAAGACGCAGCCGAGTTCATTTCCGAATACGTGACCAAGCCGGTGGTGTCCTTCATCGCCGGCGCGTCCGCCCCTGCGGGCAAGCGCATGGGTCATGCCGGCGCGATCATCTCCGGCGGCAAGGGCACGGCCGAAGCCAAGTTCGCCGCGCTGGAGAAGGCCGGCGTCACCACGGTGAAGTCACCCGCCGACCTGGGCAAGGCACTCGCCAAGCTGATGAAGTAATCGGCGACAAGTGGTTCGGCGGCGCTGTGATTCGGCCCGTCGTGGCTTAAAATGCAAAGGCCGCGATTCGTCGCGGCCTTTGTCTTTTTTGGAGCAGGATCCATGGCAAGGCTGCGTCTGGCACTGGCCCAGTTTGATTTTCCGGTCGGGGCGGTAGCGGGAAACGCCGCAAGAATCGGCGACCTGATCGCGCAGGCACGCGTGGGCGGCGCCGGCTTGCTCGCGTTTCCAGAGCTGGCCTTGAGTGGCTACCCGCCGGAGGATCTGTTGCTGCGACCGAGTTTTCTGGCCGCCTGTGACAGCGAATTGAATGCACTGGCTTCGGTCACGGACGACATGGCGGTGATGGTCGGGCATCCCCACAGCGAGGGTGAGGTATACAACGCCGCCAGCCTGTTGCGTGCAGGGTCGATCGAGGTCACGGCGCACAAGCAGGCGTTGCCGAACTACGGCGTGTTCGACGACAAGCGCTATTTCCAGCCGGGTCATGAAAGCGTAACCGTGTCGATCGATGGCACAAGAGTCGGCCTGCTGATCTGCGAGGACGTGTGGCGACCGGAACCGGCGGCCCAGGCTGCCGCCGCTGGCGCCGAACTGCTGGTGGTGATCAACGCCTCGCCGTGGGACGCCGGCAAGCAGGTCGAACGCGAGGCGGTGCTGACGGCACGGGCGCGGGAGACTGGCTGCGCGATTGCGTATCTCAACCTGGTCGGTGGCCAGGACGAGGTGGTTTACGACGGCAGTTCCCTGCTGGTCGATGGCGATGGAATGATTGCAGCCCGTGCGCCAGCTTTTGTCGACGCGCTGTTGTGGGCCGAGTTCGATTCAGCCACGCGAACCCTGCACGCTGAAAACTGGCCGGTTGCCGTGGACGGCAGCCCCGCGGCCACGTTGTACGCTGCGCTGGTGCGCGGCACTCGAGACTATATCGACAAGAACGGTTTCCCCGGTGTCCTGCTCGGTTTGTCCGGTGGCATCGATTCGGCACTGACTCTGGCATTGGCGGTGGATGCGCTTGGCGCTGATCGTGTCACCGCGGTGATGATGCCCACGCGTTACACCTCCCGACTGTCGCTGGACGGTGCACGCGCGCAGGCCGGGCAGCTGGGTGTGGATTATCACGTGATCGACATCGAGCCGACCTGCCAGTCGTTCGTCAGGGCGCTGACCCCGGCCTTCGCTGGCAAGGGCGCCGATACCACCGAGGAAAACCTGCAGTCACGCACCCGGGGCGTGATGCTGATGGCGCTCAGCAACAAGCATCGGCAACTGCTGCTGGCCACCGGCAACAAGAGCGAAATGGCGGTGGGTTACGCCACTTTGTATGGTGACATGTGCGGTGCGTATGCGCCGCTGAAGGATGTCTACAAGACCGTGGTGTACCGCTTGTCACGCTGGCGCAACGCGCATGCGGCGGCGCAGGGAGAGGGCGAGGTGATCCCCGTCGCGGTGATCGAACGCCCGCCGTCGGCCGAATTGCGCGAGGATCAGACCGATCAGGATTCCCTGCCGCCCTACGACGAACTCGATGCCATCCTCGATCGTTTCATCGAGCGCGAGCAGTCACAGGCGGAGATCGTTGCGCAGGGCTTTCACGCAGACACCGTGCGCCGGGTGGTGCGGCTGGTGCTGGTCAACGAGTTCAAGCGCCGGCAGTCGGCACCGGGCCCGCGAGTGACCACCCGGGCATTCGGGCGCGAACGACGTTATCCCATCACTTCCGGCTGGCACTGATCATTTCGCGGCTGCGCATCCGGAATGCGCGGAACTTCCAGGCAACAGCAGCGCGACGGAAGTCGCTTCCATATCCAGATGCTGCCGATGGAGTCCGCGAAAAGGCCGGCGATGGCTCGCCGGCCCTGGATCTCGCCGAGGGCTCAGTGGTGCCCGGAGAACGGCACCATCTTGCGTAGCGTGGACGGTGCATGCGGCCACTTGGCATCGCTCAGGTAGGGGTGTTGCGGGTAGTTCAGGGCCAGCACCTTGCGGGTCTGTTCTGCCAGCGTCTTGCGCCCCAGCGCCAGGTAGCTGCGGGTGAGGATGGCCAGGGCATCGCCGGTCTGCGGCGCCTGTTGGTAGTGCTCGACCACGTATTGCGAGCGGTCGGCGGCGGCCACATAGGCCTTGTTGCGCAGGTAGAACTCGGCCACATTGATTTCGTACTGCGCCAGCAGGTTGCGCAGGTAGATCATCCGCTGGCGTGCGTCAGCGGTATACGCGCTGTCGGGGAAGCGCCGCGACAGTTCCGAAAAATCGTCGAACGATTGCAGGTTGTAGCCCTGATCGCGCCGCGATTGGCCACCGGAGCTTTTGGTT
The DNA here is from genome assembly GCA_035564915.1 of Rhodanobacter sp. Classification (GTDB taxonomy): domain Bacteria; phylum Pseudomonadota; class Gammaproteobacteria; order Xanthomonadales; family Rhodanobacteraceae; genus Rhodanobacter. Next base: position 60,449 of record DATMTH010000058.1, on the reverse strand, counting down.
ATACGCTCGACGAAGCCAGTGGTTCGACCAAAATTGATCAGACCGCGCAGGTAATAGGCATAATCGACATGTTTGTTGGCCGGATAGGTCTTGATGAAGCGGTTTATCGTGGACAAGGCCTCATCCGGCTGATTGTCCTTGTACTGCGAATAGGCCATGTCGAGCTGGGCCTGTTCGCTGTACTCACCAGAGGGAAAGCGCGCAACCAGGCGTTGGTATGCCTTGGTGGCGACTGCATAATCACCATTTTCCATCCACGAGTGTGCCTTGGCATACAGCGTCTGTACCGGCATCGTGTCGATGTTTTGCCGCTTGTGACCGAACATCGAACAAGCGCTCATGCCCATGATGAGTGCGAGCATGACCAGCAGCTTGGCAGCAGGCAGTGGAAACTTCGACAACGTGGGCAAGCCCTTCGATAGGCGCATAGGAATGAATTCAGATGTTTGAACGAACCGGCATGATAGCCGAAACAGGCCAGTGCCCGCGGTGGGCGGCATGACCACGATCCGGCACGCAGCCGAAGTGCCGCTCACGGCAGCGGGACGCAGGTTCGACCAGGCATTGGCCGAGATGTTCCCCGATTATTCGCGTTCCCGGCTCAGTGGCTGGGTCAAATCCGGCGCGATTACCCTCGATGGCGAGCAGGTACCGGCACGGCAGCTGCTGCGCGGTGGCGAACAGGTGCGCCTGCAGGTCGAGCTGGAAAACGAGGTCAGCAGCGTGCCGGAGGCGATCGCGCTGGATATCGTGCATGAAGACGGGCATCTGCTGGTGCTCAACAAGCCGGCCGGGCTGGTGGTGCATCCGGGCGCCGGCAACCCGGCCGGAACCCTGCTGAACGGCTTGTTGCATCACGATCCGAAGCTGGCCGAGCTGCCCCGCGCCGGCATCGTGCACCGGCTGGACAAGGACACCTCCGGCTTGATGGTGGTGGCGCGGACGTTGCCCACGTACACCGCACTGGTTGACCTGTTGTCGCGGCACGAGGTGGAGCGCCAATACGAGGCGGTGGTGCTGGGCACGATGGTGGCCGGCGGCACGGTCGATGAGCCGATTGGTCGCAGCATGGGCGACCGTTTGCGCCAGGCGGTACGCGACGAGGAAGACGGCAAGCGCGCGGTGACTCATTACCGGTTGCGTGAGCGCTTTCGCGCCCACAGCCTGCTGCAATGCCAACTGGAAACCGGGCGTACCCACCAGATTCGCGTGCATCTGGCGCATATCGGCCACCCGCTGATCGGCGATCCGTTGTATGGCGGTGGTCTGAAGCTGCCCAAGGGCGCCTCCAGCGAGCTTGCCGCCACCCTGCGCGGTTTTCGCCGCCAGGCGCTGCACGCCGAGAAGCTTTCGTTCGTGCACCCGGCCAGTGGGGAGCTCTTGTCGTTCGATGCCGAGCGCCCTGCCGATCAACGAGTGCTGATCGAGGCGTTGCGCGCGGATCTGGCCGAGCAGGGCTCGGATCATTACTGACGAGGCGGAAATCCGTCGGGCAGGTATGCAATGCTTGGCCGATCCCCGACGCCAATTCCCCCGGAAACGATGAGCGACCCCTGGATATTCCCCGACTGGCCCGCCCCGTCGCAGGTACATGCGGCGATCACCACCCGGTTCGGGCCGGGCATCTCGATGGCCCCATTCGACCGCTTCAATCTTGGCCTGCGCAATGGCGACTCGGTCGAAGCGGTCGGAGCCAACCGCAGCGCACTGCAGCAGGCGTTGCGTCTGCCCTCGGCACCGCGCTGGCTGCATCAGGTACACGGCACCAACGTGGCCGAATTGGGGCCGCTACCGAGCGCGGACGAGTTGCTGGCGGATGCGGCGGTATCGCATATCCCAGGCACGGTGCTGTTGATCCTTACCGCCGATTGCCTGCCGGTGCTGTTCTGCAGCGACGACGGTAGCGAGATCGGCGCGGCCCACGCCGGCTGGCGCGGGCTTGCTGCCGGTGTGCTGGAGTCGACGGTGACCCAGCTTCAGTCCCCGCCGGAACGACTGCTCGCGTGGCTGGGCCCGTGCATCGGCACCGAATCCTACGAGGTGGGCGAGGAAGTGCGCAGTGCTTTCCTTGGCGCCGATGCGGGTGCGGATGCGTGCTTCAAGTCGACGCGACCGGGCCATTGGCACTGCGATCTGGCCGGGCTGGCCAGGAGTCGGCTGGCCGCCGCAGGCGTGACGCGGATTTACGGTGGCGGTTTCGATACTTTCAGCGATGCGCGCTTCTATTCCCACCGTCGCGATGCCGAACGCAGCGGCCGCTTCGCAAGCCTCGTCTGGTTCGATCCATAGATATTCGCAGGGGCGTTCCCCCGACCAGGGCAGCCGAGTCAGAACAGCAGATAGGTCGAGATGATGTACTTGTCGCCGGATCGTGGCGGCAGCCCGGCATGCTGGAACATCCAGTAGGGTGGGAACATCAGCAACCGGCCCGCGCGTGCGCTCACGCGCAGCCCAAGGTCGCAGAACTCGGTCTCGCCACCCTCGTCGACGTCATTGAGGTACCAGAGAAACACCATGTAGCGATTGCTGGTGTAGTCGAGCGCATCGAAGTGCGGTTGGAACTGGTCGGACTGCTGGGCGAGGTAGCGCTTGATGCGCAGGTTCTCGCGTCGATCGCGTGGCGGTACTGGCAGGGTCAGTCGGGTCTGCTGGTTGTAGAGCTCCAGGTAACGCAATATCTGCTCCCGGAACAGTGTCTCGAAGGACGCGTCAGCGACCTTGCTTACATTCAGTTCGGTCCATGCACTGGAGGGCAGGGCCGTGATCGCACCCCGCTCATTTCGTATCTGGAACCGGCCGAGTTGCTGAAACGAGTCGATCATGCGCTGGCATAAATCGGGAGCCAGCGCATTGTCGAACCATCGCACATAGTGCGAGAGATCGCGGGCGGCGGGAACCCCGATCGGTGCGGTGTGCGTCGTTGACGTATTCAAGCCAGCTCCTGCAGACGCGTGTCAAAATCGACGATGGCCTGGATCAGTGCGGTCAAGCCATCGCATTCGAGAGTCGAGAGTTGCGGGTGCCATATGTCGAATACCAGCAGGCGCGCCGCGGCGTCGCCTGCATTCAAGTAGGCGATGCCGAAGCTGGGGTCGAATACCAGGCTTTCCCCCGGCTGCAGCGATTGTGCCGAAGCACCCGCCATGACCTCGATACGCGCGCTATCCGGCAAGTTGAAGACCACACTGCAATGTGCGTTGGTTCTCCCGTACCGTACCGGCGTGCCCGAAGCCGGTGAGATCGGGACAATCGAAACCTCCGGGCCATAGCGCGGGATGCGTGCCAGTGGAGCCTTGGCAAGACAGCTGAGCAGGTGTGGCGCGTTCCTTTGTGCCGACTCGGTTACGCTGCCAGCGACATAGAGAGGCGTTTCGTACTCGAATGTTGCGGGCGGATCCGGCGCTGGCTGGCTTGTTGCGTGCGCGTCACCCGGGCTGAATGCGATCACGCCGGTTTCCCTGGTCTGTGCGGGGTGAAGACACAGGCCGATTTCTTCAGTCGTGGCAGCCATGCATGCGATCAGATCATTCAGCCAATGCAGTTGCGTCTGATCGATGACGGGTGTGGCATCAAGCCCCGGGACATACAGAATCCGGGGGCGTTGGCGCAGATCGCCTCGTGGCTCGTCGCGTTCACGAAGGTAGATCGCCAGCGCTCGTTCAACCCGATCCAGCGAGGCAGTTTCGTGACTCATGCGCAATGGCTGCAAGGCGGCATCGAGCAGTGCGCGACGACCCCGGTCGACATGGTTCATCGCATGCCGCACCAGGGCTCGAAGGCCGGGCTCGGTGCTTGCGTCGTCAAGCCAGCGACCTGCATGCTGTGCGTCCAGGATCGCGCGGAAATAGTGCAGCAAAGCCAGTTCCGGGCGTTGATCCTGCTCCAGGACGTGGGCCAGCAGCAGTCGCGCCGTGAGCTCCCGGCCCGAGCTCAGTTCCAGCACACGCTCCAGTACATAACGCGCGGCATCCAGCCGTTCCGCCATGCGGTAGGCGACACCGAGATCCAGCAATACGGGAACATGGTTGCGATCGAGGCTGGCGGCTCGATTGAGCCAGTCAATGGCCTGGCCGGCATTTCCTCTTGCCAGCGCGGCATTCGCCAGCAAGCGCATGGCTTCCATATGATCGGGCTTGCTTTCGAGAGTTCGCTGCAAGACCGCCTCTGCCTCGGCTTGTCGACCCTGGCGCAGCATCATGCGAGCTGCGTCCAGATCGCGGCTGAGCGGTGCATCTGACAACGTCGACTCGGGGGTCATGATGACAATCAGCAAAGGCTCATTTGGCCGAAAATAGCACACCAGATGGCTCCCGTTGAGGAGGGTGCCGGTTTCGCCGGTTTGCGCCGAAGGAACCCATGGCAAGCCTCGAACAAGGCTTCTTGCCAAATCGCGCGCCAGTGGGTGTTGCCGGGCTGCGGTGCGCGCGGACACCCGGAACAGGGTGACCCGTGGCAGGGAACGATGCCCGGGCGAAGGGGCGACTGTTGCTGCGACGCCATCAGGCCGGAGGTAGGGGAGGCTTCCCACAGCGGCGATTGACGCTTGAATAAAAGATGGCCGTCCGCATTTCGTGCGTAGTGACGGATCGCCGTCAAATGATCAGTGGGGACACAGACTCATGCGGATGGACAAACTCACTTCGCGGTTCCAGCAGGCGCTGGCTGATGCCCAATCGCTGGCCGTGGGTCGTGACAACAACATGATGGAGCCGGCGCACGTGATGGCGGCGCTGCTCAACCAGTCGGCGGGTTCGACGGCGCCGTTGCTGGCGCAGGCGCAGGTCAACGTGCCGTTGCTGCAGCAGCGTGTGAACGACATGCTGGAACGATTGCCGCAGGTCAGTGGCCAGGAAGGCAATCTGAACATTGGCAACGAACTGACGCGGCTGCTCAACCTCACCGACAAGCTGGCGCAGCAGCGCGGTGACCAGTTCATCGCCAGCGAGCTGTTCGTGCTGGCGGCGCTGGAGGACAAGGGCGAGCTGGGCGCGGCGTTGAAGGCGGCCGGTGCCAACAAGCCGAACCTCGAAGCCGCGATCGAGAAGTTGCGCGGTGGCGAGAAGGTGCAGAGCGAGAATGCCGAGGAACAGCGCCAGGCGCTGGAGAAATACTGCATCGACCTGACCGAGCGCGCCGAGCGCAACAAGCTCGATCCGGTGATCGGCCGCGACGAGGAAATCCGCCGCACCATCCAGGTGCTGCAGCGGCGCACCAAGAACAATCCGGTGCTGATCGGCGAACCCGGCGTGGGCAAGACCGCGATCGTCGAAGGCCTGGCCCAGCGCATCATCAAGGGCGAAGTGCCCGAGGGTCTGCGCGACCGCCGCGTGCTGGCGCTGGACATGGGCGCGTTGATCGCCGGCGCGAAATTCCGCGGCGAGTTCGAGGAGCGCCTGAAGGCCGTGCTGAACGATTTGTCGAAACAGGAAGGCCGGGTGATTCTGTTCATCGACGAGCTGCACACCATGGTCGGCGCGGGCAAGGGTGACGGCGCGATGGATGCCGGCAACATGCTCAAGCCCGCGCTGGCGCGTGGCGAGCTGCACTGCATCGGTGCCACCACGCTGGATGAGTACCGCAAGTACATCGAGAAGGATGCCGCGCTGGAACGCCGCTTCCAGAAAGTGTTCGTGGGCGAGCCCACGGTCGAGGACACCATCGCGATCCTGCGCGGCCTGAAGGAGCGCTATGCCGTGCATCACGGGGTGGAGATCACCGACCCGGCGATCGTTGCTGCCGCCACTTTGTCGAACCGCTACATCGCCGACCGCCAGTTGCCGGACAAGGCGATCGACCTGATGGACGAGGCGGCCAGCCGGATCCGCATGGAGATCGATTCCAAGCCGGAAGAGCTCGATCGGCTCGAGCGCCGGCTGATCCAGCTGAAGATCCAGCGCGAGATGCTGAAGAAGGAGAAGGACAACGAATCGAAGCAGCGCCTCGCCGACCTGGAAACGGATATCGGCAAGCTCGAACGCGAATTCTCCGACCTCAACGAAATCTGGAAATCCGAGAAGGCTTCGTTGCAGGGCACGACCAAGGTGAAGGAGCAGATCGAGCAGGCGCATCAGCAGCTGGAGGCCGCCCAGCGCCGGCAGGACTACGCGAAGATGAGCGAGATCCAGTACGGCAAGCTGCCGGAACTGGAAAAGCAGCTCGCCGCGGCGCAGGCCGCCGAGACGCAGGATTTCCAGTTGGTGCAGACCCGTGTCACCGCCGAAGAAATCGCCGAAGTGGTGGCGCGCTGGACCGGCATCCCGGTCAGCAAGATGCTCGAAGGCGAGCGCGACAAGCTGCTCAAGATGGAGAACGAGTTGCACAAGCGGGTGGTCGGCCAGGACGAGGCGGTGCATGCCGTGGCCGATGCGATCCGCCGCTCGCGCGCCGGCCTGTCCGATCCGAACCGGCCGAATGGCTCGTTCCTGTTCCTCGGCCCCACCGGCGTGGGCAAGACCGAGCTGTGCAAGGCGCTGGCCGAATTCATGTTCGACACCACCGATGCGATGGTGCGCATCGACATGAGCGAATTCATGGAGAAGCATTCGGTGAGCCGCCTGGTCGGTGCGCCTCCGGGTTACGTCGGTTACGAGGAAGGCGGCTATCTCACCGAGGCCGTGCGCCGTCGGCCGTACAGCGTGATCCTGCTGGACGAGGTGGAGAAGGCGCATCCGGATGTGTTCAACATCCTGCTGCAGGTGCTGGACGATGGCCGCCTCACCGACGGTCAGGGCCGCACCGTGGATTTCCGCAACACCGTGATCGTGATGACCTCCAACCTCGGTTCGCAGATGATCCAGGAGGCGGCCGAAAGCGATGGCGATGCCGAGGAGCAGTACACCCGGATGAAGGCTTCGGTGATGGGTGTGGTGCAGGCGCACTTCCGGCCCGAGTTCATCAACCGGCTGGATGAGCTGGTGGTGTTCCGGCCGCTGGACAAGACCCAGATCCGCGCGATCGCCCGCATCCAGCTGGCGTATCTGGAGCAGCGCCTGGCCGAGCGCCAACTGAAGCTGGAGGTCGGCGACGACGCGCTCGTCTTGCTGGGCAACGTGGGCTTCGACCCGGTGTATGGTGCACGGCCGTTGAAGCGGGCGATCCAGCAGCAACTGGAAAACCCGTTGGCGAAACAGATCCTGGAAGGCCGTTTCCAGCCGGGCGACACGATCATGGTCGACGCCGAAGCCGGTCGCCTGGTGTTTCGCCAGGCCTGAAGCCGGCGCCATGGGTTGCCGCTTGCGTGAGAGGATTCGCAGGCCGCGGCGGCGGGCCGATTGGGGGCGGCGGAAGGGATGCTGCCGCGACCTGCGAAGGGGGTGGCGCCGCGCCATGCCGGGCTGAGCGTCGACCGATCCCTGGCCGAATGCCGCCGGCGAGACTCAGCGCAGCGATTTCATCATGACCCGCCGGTTTCGGCATGGCCGCCATGGGCATTGGCGCTGCCGGCAATCGGCTTGCAGTGGGCGGGCGGCGCGAGCATGCCGGCATCAGGCTTGTCGAAACGGATGCCGCTCAAGTCGAACATGGTTTGCGGGGTCGGATTGCCTTCCATCACGATATTGGCCTTGATCACCATGTGGTGGGCCTCGTCCAGCCAGAATTCGCCTCCTCCCGGCATCTTGAGGACGCTGGTCTGGATGCCGCCCAGCGACGCCTTGCCGTTGCGCGGGGCGTTGGCGGGAATCTGCGCGGCCATCGCGAATGCCGCGGGAATCGGATCCAGCAGTTCGGGCGGGCCGTCGGAGGTATAGGCGATCACGCTGCACTGTCCTGGCGCATTGGAATCCTCGGCGTATTCCTTGTGCGTGGCGAAATCGAACCAGGTCTGGGAGTGCCAGCCATTGGCCCGTGTCATCTTGATGGTTTCGCGCGTGCCATCACGATGGATCGAGGTACTCATGTCGCCTGCCGAGGCCGCCTTGCGCGCCAGCGAGTAGGTGGTCGGCCCCGCCGTACCTGCAAGGGCGGGCTGGGAAAGAGCCGCCGCGGTGATGGCGGCAAGCAATGTTCGAACGAGAAGTGGTGAGCGCATGGTGGAATCGCCTCCCGATGGCGTTTGACAGGGCCGACCCCCTGCAGGCGCCGCAGCAAGCCCGGCGCGCCGAAATGGCGGCAGGCGGGGCCGCGCCTGCCGCGATGCTGCTGCTCGGACAGGAGTCGCCGGATCAATCGAGATCGAGCGAATCCTTGTCGCTCTTGCGACGTTTCTGTTCCTTCTGTTCGAAGCGCGCTTCGCACCCGTCGCGCTTGACCATCGCACAATCGAGGTAGTCGGTGGCTTCGATCAGCGCCGCGCGCACAGCCTTGCTGGCCGGGGTTTTCTGCGAATGCCCGAAATCACCGCCCACGCCATGGCCAAGATAGCCGCCGAGACTCATCTTGCTGTCGCTGCTGCGACCTTCCACGGTGCGTGAAAACACCACCTCGGAGGTTTCGGCGTCGATTACCCGCAGATCGATCGCGACATAGGCCTGGGCCTTGCCGCCGCCGACGTGGAATCCCGCAAAGCTGAGGCCGCCGCCGGTTTTCGAGGTGTCTTCGGTGTAGGAGGCGACACTGCCGGTGACCAGATATTGCGCGCCGGTGATATTGCCGGTGTGCGGGCTGCTGCCAGGGCGCATGCGGTAGGAACTTGCCAGATCCTGCTCGGCCAGCACCGCATTGATCTTCTGCCGCTCGATGACCTTGAAATCGCCGGTCGAACTGAGCTCGTTGCTGAGCACATCGGCGAGCTGGCTGCCGACACCGCCATGCCACCATGAGGCCGAATCGCTGTTGTTGGTGAAATCGATAACCGCAATGGTCAGGGTGGGTGCTTCACGGGCCATGACGGCGCCGCTTGCGGAGACGATCCAGGCCAGTGTGGCGCCGATCAGGATGCGTTTGGTGTATTTCATGTGGTTCCCCTCCTTCTGATGGTTGTGACACTGCCCCCAGTGTTTTGCTGCGGTGCTGGTGCTGGTTTCCACCGCCCTTCGCGGCGGCTTGTTCCTCGCGAACCAGCCTGTCGCGGGCACATCATGCGCCGTGCGCATTCGCCCTGCCAGTCACATCATGCTGCTCTTTGGCGACGGCCCGTATTGGTTGTTGCCGGGGCTGCTGTCGAGCAAGGTGAATACCAGCAGCACGATGCCGCCCACTCCCGGAATCAGCGAGATCCAGAACCACCAGCCACTGCGGTCGGTGTCGTGCAGGCGCCGCACCATCACGGCGATGCTCGGCAGCAGGATCAGCAGGGCGAACACGCCATAGATGATGCTGAGGATCACGGGTGAGTGGCCGGCGCTGGCCGTGGCCGTGATGGCGGCGAACAGTGCGACCAGGATGGCTGCGTTGACCAGCCCGAAGATCCAGTATTCCTTGCGCCGCGCGCGGCCTTCGAACGAGGCGTATTTGCCGAGTGCCTTGAAGTACCAGTTCATGATGATGACCTCATGCCGTGCTCCGTGGATGGCGTCGACGGTGGTCGGAGCAAACCCCCGTTGAACGATGCGGTTGTCGTCGATGGCGCGCCGTTTCGATGGGGCCCCATGTTTGACGATGCCGCGGATGCGATGCCGCCGTGGCCAGTCGGCCGCGTCCATTTTCAGGGGGCAGGCTTTGGCGGTGTGTAGTCGCATGCCCCGATGCGCTGTCCGTCGAAAGCCATGTCCATGGTCATGGGTTGGCCGCCTGCATTGCCGTCAACATGCATGCTGCCGTGAATGCCGTGGCTCGGGAGGATCTGGAATTTTCCATCGCCACTCATCTGCATGTGTCCGCGGCATTCCATGTGATAGCTGATGGTGTCGCCGACCTTCCTGTAATTGCTGACGGTGCAATCCTTTTCGTTTTTCATCATCTGGGTCGGGTCGGGCTTTTGCGCCGATGTGCATACATTCATGGAATGGGTCATCGGGCCCATGGCAGGCATGCCGGACATGCTCATGTGTGTCGTGGTGGTCATCTTCATCATGTTGCCTGGCTCACTGGCTGTCGCAGGCAGCGCGATCATCCAGAGCACGCAAAGTCCGGCAAGAGGGTGCGGGATACGAATGTTCATGGAGTGCTCCAGTGTGTCGTCGGGATGGGGAGTCGCCGCTGCAGTTCGCGTGGCGGGCGTGGGGGCTCAGGGCATCGGCTTGATCGACAGGGCGATCTTCTTCGCCAGCGCCTCTTCCGGGGCCGATTTGAAGCTGATCTGGGCGGCGCAGATATGACCGTTCTTGCCGGGCACGCCGACGTACCAGCCGGTACCCTGCCCGTAGCTGGTTTCGTACGCGTACCAGAGCCGTTGCGCGCTGTCCTCGATGGACTTCACCGGCTTCAGCGACGCCTGCACCATGGGTTTGACCTCGGCGAGCGTGAATGAAGGATTCGGGCTTGAAAGCACCGCGCTTGCCGATTTGTCCGGCGCGGTCACTTCGGTCTTGAGCAGGCTGTCGGCCTTCCAGTTGGCGGGCACCGTCATCTGGCAGCGGCCCTTCGCCACGATGGTCTGGTCGGCAGCGTGGGCGAGTCCGGCGCAGAGGAGGCCGATGATGGCAAGCGTGGCCATGGTCGATGGGCGAACTGTGTTCATGGTGATTCCCCTTGATGACATGTTTGCGATGGTTTGGGCGGCTGGCGGATGGCTGCAATCCATCCGCCAGCAATGGATGTGTGTCGATGACTTTCGCTCTTCATGCCTTGACCAGTTCGACCCGCCGGTTCTTTGCCCGGCCCTCGGTGGTGGCGTTGTCCGCGACCGGCTTGTCGGGGCCGTTCCCTGTCGAGCCGAGGCGGTTGGCGGCGATGCCGGCCTTGATCAGTTCGGCGACCACGGCGGCGGCGCGTTCCTGCGACAGCTTGACGTTGTAGTCGTGCCCGCCGATGTTGTCGGTGTTGCCCTCGATCGACAGCTTGAGCTCGGGGTCGTCCTTCAGCAGTGCCACCAGCTGGGTGATGATCGGCGTGGCATCCGGCCGCAGGGTGGCCTTGTCGAAGTCGAAGTCGATGTTCAGGGCGATGCGGCCATCCTTGTCCAGGGCAGCCTTCATGGCGCCGGCCTGCGGTGGCTTGATCGTGGCCACGAAGGGTTTTTCCTCGATCACCGAGATATAGATATTGGTGCTGTCCAGATCGGCCTCGAGCCAGACCGGCTGTCCGTTCTTGTCGATGCGGGCGTCGAGCTTGTTGTCGTCGGCGTACAGGATGTCTCCGCCAAGCCGAAGCAGCGCTCGCCTGTAGTTGGTCAGAAGATCAAGGTTCGAGTACGGGGTGGCGCCGTCCCTCAGCGAGTAATTGACCCGGTATCTGGCGCCTTGCACCGTCACGCTCTTGCTGCTGTCGCCATCCTTGACGGTGAAGCTGTCCTGGTCGAAGTTTTCCTTTTTCGGCGTGCCGTTGACTTCGTAATCGGGCATGTGGCCCAGCGGCGCGTAGTCGCCCTTCGATGGCGTATCGATGAAGGTCGATTTGAAGGGATGCTTGTTGAGCACGGTGACGTGGATGTAGTCGCCGTCCGTCTGGACCTCGAACCAGCTCTCCCGGCCGTTGCCGGTCATGTGCGCATCCAGCGTGTCGTTGTTGCGCTGGACGATGCTGGCACCGAGCTGCTCGAGTTGGCTGCGGTAGTTCATCTGCCGCTCCAGCGCGCTCATCGGTTGCGTGCCGTCTTTCGGCAGATAATCCTGCTCGCAGGATTGTCCGGCGACGTCGACCGCGACCTGCTTGTCGTCGACAAAAGTCACGCTGTCATAGGCGCGCAATCGCGGCGGATTCCTGGCGACATAACCCGGCAACGAACCCATCGGCGGACAGTCTCTGCCGGCAGCGTCGGCCCATGCGGGAGCCACGCACATGCCCATGAGCAAAATGGATGACAGAAGGGCGCCGTGGCGTCGGATGCTCAATGGTCTTGTCGACATGAGGGGGTTGCTCCAATTGAATCGAAGACTCGCGTGGGTGCGTCGGCCATGCGTCGGCCTCGGCAGTCCGTTTCGTCCGCCGCTATGCCGGCGCCGGCGGCGGTACGGTCGGTTGTGGTCGACGGCTGCGGTGCAGGCGCCAGAGGCCATAGAACGCCGCCGCTGCGGCGAGCAGCAGCGCGCCGCCGAGCAGTGGGCGAAACGCGATCCACGCCAGGGCAATCACGATCAGGGTCAATGGGATGGTGATCACCAGCGCGATCAGGCCCAGCGCACCGCCGACCAGGCCGCCCAGGAAAGGCACCACCGAAGCCAGGGTGGAGAGCGGCGACAGGAACATGCGCAAGCCGACGAAGATGGCGATCGCGCCCACGCCACGCAGGATCCAGGTCAGCATGGATTCTTCGCTGCGCTTGTCGGCGAGCATGACCGATGCAGGCCGGTTGCCCAGTTCGGCCAGTTGCACCTGATAGCCGTTGGCGGTGGTGAAGGGCGCGAAACCGTTGCCGCTTTGGTCGGCGAGTACCGATAGCGTGGCGCCCGAGGGCAAGCCGCGGTAGGAGACACGCATGTCGCCGATCTTGGGTGTGGCCGGATCGCCGTTGTAGTAATTACCGCCGTTGGCGCTCCAGCCGGCCGGTGCGGCGGGAGCGAGTGGCTGCGGCGGGTCGATCAGGCCGAGCGTGCCCGCGTCCAGAGCGTAACCGCCGAGGTGTGCGTCGTTGGCCACGAAGCGGGCGGAGCCGAATGGCATCGCCGGATTGGTGTGGCCGTCCGGGTGCTTGAACCCGGATGAATCCTGGGCGGTACCGAACCAGCCTTCGGCATAGGTGTAGGTGGTCGTGGTGGTCTTGCTGCCTCCGGCGCTGGTGTGCGATTTGCTGTGTCGGGATTCCTTCCATTGATACATCGCAGCCTCGCGTACCACCGTCACCTGGTCGGCGAAGCCCAGCCCGAGCGCGGGGTCGGCAACGGGCCCATGCGCATTCGCCGTGCCGATGACATGGACCAGCTTGTCCTGGTTTGTGGAAGCGGGGTTTGTGGCAGCGGGGTCGCCGCCGTGCACCTCCACGACCTTGGTCGCGGCGTCGGCCAGTCCCTTGATCGCCGTGACCGCGCAACCTTCATTCCACGAGAGCAGGATGATCGCGGCGATCACCAACAAGGGCCCGATCAGCAGTCCGGCCAGGGCGTTCTTCAGCCGGGTGAAGATGCCTTCCGTGCTGCTGTCCGTAAACGAGTCCGCCATGAGCCTCCCCCGTGTGCGTGTTGCATCGGATCCATCCCTGGGGCCGGCGCCGAATCCATTCAGCACCGGCCGCTCCCCCTGTCGCGATTTGCAGTCTGTATCGACTATCGACGAACCGATTCTTCGCCGACAATTCGCCCGATGTCACGTCACGAAGCGTTATGCAGCGTTATGCGGCGTTATGTCCGCGCTTGGCGATGTCCGCCGACACCGCGGGGTTCAGCGAAGCGCATCCTGTCGAGCTGCATCGTCACCTGCCCGGTGTGCGTGCCGACCCGGCTGTATCGATGGGCAGCAGCGGCCACACCGAGGCTGGTTCCAGGGAGCCCGGCGGAGTGAATGGCCGTCTTGCGGATGTCACGGCAAGCGGGCGTGCTGGCGGCGGCACTTCCCGCACGGAATTCGTGCATGCGGTCATGGTCGTGATCGGGATGACGAGTCGATCAGCAGGGGATCGGATGGGTGGCGAGCGTCACGGCGCACCTGCACGGCACGATCTCTCGCTCCGCAGGCGAGTTCCATGATCCGCCGCCTGACCCGCTGGAACTTTTCTTTGTGGCGGACAGTGCGACAGTCCACCGAGGCTTTGGTGGCGCGAGCTGCAGGCGTCCGGGGTCAGCTGGCGAGCCTCGCCCGCGCGATATCGTGTCTCCGTGGATCAGTATCCTGCTGCCAGTCCGCTTGGCCGGCGCCGATCGTTGGCACCTTCCAGGAGATGGGTCTTCGGGTTGACCAGAATGGCCTCATCCGCACCCCAGGACTTCACTTCCTTGAAGCGATACCCCATGGTCTCCAGTTCGCTCCGGGTCTTGGACGTGAGCAGGTCGGGCTCGACAAAGACCAGATCCGGCAGCCATTGCTGATGCAGTCGTGGGGCATTGACTGCCTGTTGCATGTTCATGCCGAAATCGACGACGTTGAGAAAACTCTCCAGGGTGGTCGAGATGATGGTGGAGCCGCCGGGGCTGCCGGTGACCATGAACAGCTTGCCGTCACGCAGGACAATCGTCGGCGACATCGAGCTGAGCGGCCGTTTGCCCGGCTCGATCTGGTTGATCCGGCCCTGGACCAGGCCGAACGAGTTGGGTATCCCCGGCTTGGAGGTGAAATCGTCCATTTCGTTGTTGAGGAAAATGCCGGTGTCGCCGGCGATCTGGCCGATGCCGAACAGATAGTTGAGGGTATAGGTCACCGCGACGGCGTTGCCATGGGCATCGACCACGGAGTAATGCGTGGTATTGGTGCCTTCAGCCGGGCCGAGGCTGCCCTTGATTTCGCCTGACGGCGTGGCGCGATCCGGTTTGATCGTGGCGCGCATGCTGGTCACATGCTCCGGGGCGAGCAACTGTTTGATCGGGTTGTGCACAAAGGCAGGGTCGCCCAGATAAGTGTTGCGGTCGGCAAATGCCCGGCGCTCGGCCTCGACCAGATAATGCACACTCTTCACCGAGCCATAGCCCCAACTGGCCAGCGGATAAGGTTCGATGATTTGCAGGATCTGGCAGATCGTGGTGCCACCCGAGCTTGGCGGCGGCGCGGAGATGACCGTGTAGCCGTGATACCCGCACTGCACCGGCGTATCCCACTTGACGGTGTAATCGGCAAAGTCCTGCATCGACAGGATGCCGCCGTTGGCCTCGCTGGCAGCAACGATCTGCTGCGCGATGGCGCCCCGGTAGAACGCCTTGCTGCCGCCTTGCTCGATCAGCTGCAGCGAGTGTGCGAGCTGAGGCTGGACGAGGCGCTGGCCCGGTTTGAAGGGTTGGCCGTGGTTGAGAAAGATCGCGGCGACATTCGGATATTTCGCAAAGTCCGTGGTCCGCTGGTGCATGATGTTGACGTCGCCCTGTTCCAGCACGAAACCGTCATGCGCCAGCTTGACCGCCGGTGCGATCACCTGCGCAAGGCTCATCGTGCCGTACTTCTTCAATGCCGCGTCCATGCCCATCACGGTGCCGGGTACGCCCACGCCCAGGTAGGTGCCGGTGCTCCTGCCCTTGACCACGTTGCCGCTGGCGTCCTGGTACATGGTGGGCGTGGCCTTCAGCGGGGCTTTTTCGCGAAAGTCGAGGAACGCATCCTTGCCGTCGGCCAGATGGATCGTCATGAAACCGCCGCCGCCGATGTTTCCGCAGCAGGGATGGACGACGGCCAGCGCGTATCCGACGGCGACCGCTGCATCGACCGCATTGCCGCCCTGTTTGAGGATGGCCACGCCCACTTCGCTGGCCAGATGCTGGGACGAAACCACCATCGCATGTCTCGCCGTGACCGGTTGCGCTTTCGCCAGGGCTGCCCTGGTGGTGGGGGCTGCGGTGGCATCGAGCGCCTGGCTGGGAATGTCGTGTCGTGCCGCGACTGATGCCGCTGGGTGGGCCTGAGCTGTCGATGCCACGGCCAGCATGGCGCCTGCGGTCCAGGCAAGAAGTGGTTTGTTCATGGCGGCTTGCACTCTGAAGGTGTTGGTGAGGAATCCGGCCGCAATCTTCATCGGGGCGGCGCTTGCGCTGGCTGATGGCCGGCTGGCCGCTGACGATGCGGAGCTGATGCCGAAGCCGGGTACTGCGGGTTGCGCGCAGCATCGGCATCAAAGGCGAAAATCCCGGCAGATGCCGGGATTTTCGTGGTGTGGCTACTCGCTCACCAGCGGTAGGCGACCTTGCCGTAGACGTAGGCACCGTTGTAACCAAACGGGGAGAAGGTGGAGTACTTCAGCGTGCCGTTGTTGGTGTTGTTGGGAATGTTCTCGTCAGGGTAGGTATTCAATGCGTCATCCGCGCCCAGCGTGAACATCCAGTTGTCCAGGTGGTAGTTGACTGCCAGGTCCAGGATCCATTTCGGGGTGAAGGTCTGGTCGACCACGCCGGTGGCTGCATTGTAGTTGGCGAGGCTGCTGACATAACTGGTATAGCGGCCGTAGCGCGTCAGTGTGCCGGTGACCCCCCAGTTTCCGACGTTGTACTGCTCACTCAGCACCAGTTTGCTGCGAGGGGTCGAGTTGGCCAGGTAGCCCTTGATGTCCTGGCGGGTCAGTCGGGTGAAATCGACACCAAGGCTGGTCAATACGGCCGGATTGGGTTTGACCTCGGTCACCACGTTCTGGTTGTAGTTGGCGCTGAGCGTGCTGGACAAGCTGCCTGCGTTGCCCAGCTCGGCCAGGTAGGTGGCGACGAAGTCGACACCGCGCGTGCGCGTATTGGATGCATTGGTGAAGTAGTCGATGCTGCGGTAGTTCAGGTCAGTGATGCCGTTGTTCGCCAGGTAATCGACCACGACCGGTGCGGTGGTCGAGATGGCACCGGAAAGGGAGATCCGGTTCTGAATGTTGATCTGGTACACATCCAGGCTGAGGTTGAGTGCACTCGTGGGATTCCAGACCATGCCCAGGGTGTAGTTGCGTGACTTCTCCGGTTTCAGCGGCTCGGCGCCGAGCAGCTGGGCAATCTGGCTGCCGACGGGTACGAGCCCTGCGTTGTAGATGCCGGCTGGCAGGCCTGCTGAATTGCCGTTGGCGAAAAACAGCGACGACGTCTGCGAAAAGTATTCCTGTCCCAGCGATGGTGCCCGGAATCCGGTTGATGCACTGCCTCGCAGTGCAAAGGTGTCGGTGAAGTCGAAGCGGCCGGCCAGCGAGCCGGAGGTGGTGTTGCCGAAATCGTTGTAATGCTCGTGCCGAATGGCTGCCGATGCCGCAAACCTGTCAGTGAGATTGGTTTCAAGGTCGAGGTATTCGGCGACATCCTGGCGCGAGGCGTCGATGGCATTGGAGGGCTGCCAGCCGGCAAATCCCTGTGCGCCACCGGGGCTGCCGGATGTGCCGACGTACCAGGACGGCAGCGAGCCGGCGTCGATGCCGTAGGTCTGGCGAAGATATTGCGCACCGAAGGCCACCGTGACCGCATTGGGCAGCCAGCTGGTGGAGACGTCCTTGGCAATATCCAGATCCAGTGATTGCTGCGCGGCCTTCAGGGTGCCGTCATCGAACACCGACGGCGTGCTGCCGAAGTCGTTCAAGTAGGCGTAGTTGAGACTGTTGCGGGTCTGATAATCAACCTTGTTGCGACCGAAATTGCCACTGAGGTCCCAGCGCCAGCCATCGATGGCGCCACGCAGGCCGGCAACGAGTGACTCATCGGTGGAGTCGGCATGCTCAAGTGGCAGGAATCCATCGGGATACACCTGGCCGATCAACGCGTTGTTCGGTTTCGGCGAATTGGTGCCGTAGCGGAAGAATGCCGGTGACGTGCTCTCGCGGCGACCGAAATGTCCGAATGCGTAAAACTGGACATCGGGAGTGAGGTCATATTGCGTGTTGAGCAACACGTTGTTGTCGTGCACATCCGGGTCGCCCTGGCGAAAGTTCACCCCGAGAACGGGGAAGCCGGGCCGGTTGTCCGGGCCGGCGCGATTGGTGTGGTCCTCGTTGCCGCTCTGCACGGTCATGCGCAGCCAGCCCTTGTCGCCAAGCCCGATGCCGAAGTTGGCCGAGCCCTGCCATTGGCGACCGTCGCCGGCAGAATACTGGCCGCCGGTGAGCTGGACGTCGCCTCCCTTGGCACCTTTCTTCAGGATGATGTTGATGACACCTGCGATCGCGTCCGAGCCATACTCCGCCGACGCGCCGTCACGCAGCACTTCGATATGATCGATCGCCGAAAGGGGGATCGTGTTGAGATCCACCGATTGCGAGCCGCGTCCGATCACGCCGTTGTTCAGCAGCATCGCACCCGGATGCCAGCGCTTGCCGTCCACCAGCACCAGCACCTGATCCGGCGACAGGCCACGCATCTGCGCCGGGCGCTGTGTATCCGCTGTATCGGCTGCGGAGGGGCGCGGGAAATTCAATGAGGGGATGATCCGTGCCAGCGCGGTGGGCAGGTCGGTGGTGCCGGTCTGCTGCAGTACCTTGGCCGAAACCACATCGATGGGCGTAAGCGAACTGCTCACCGTGCGCGTGTTGGAGCGGGTGCCGGTGACGATCACCGCGCTCAGGTCCTTGGCCTTGGCCGTAGATGACGCACTGGCGTCCTGCGCCGTGGCATTGCCAGCCAGAGCCAGCAGGATGCAGGCAGGTAGCCAGGCGGGAACAATCAGTTTGGTGCGTGTGCTCATCAAGGACTCTCCGGTTGCGTGGGTATTGCATTGCAGCAAATGCAGACTAGTGATTTGAGGGCATTTCGTCAATGGACGTATAGACGTCCATAAATGAACCTTGAAATCTTGATTTTTGACATCGTTGCGCAGCGCCTGCATGGCGGTGTTCTGCTGATGCCTCACGCTACGTGGTCGGGAGGCATCGAACCATGTGGCGACTGGGACATTGAAATCCATCGAAACGAGCCGATAATGGCTGGCTCACCGCTCGGTGAAAGCAGGGTCATTCGGAGTTTTCATGCCCATCTATGAATTTGAATGCGGCGGTTGCGGTCATTGCTTTGATCGCCTGCAGAAATTGTCGGACGCAGATCCCACGGTTTGCCCGGTCTGTGCTGCAGCGCAGTTGCATCGCAAGGTCAGTGCGCCATCGTTCAGGCTCGCCGGCAGCGGCTGGTATGAAACCGACTTCAAGAAGGACGGCGACAAGAAGCGCAATCTGGCCGAAGCATCCGGAGCCGGTGGAGAAGGCAAATCGGCCGGTGGCGGTGATGCGGCAGCGGCACCCGCGGCTGCTCCGGCTGCGGCAGCGGCTCCCGTTCCGGCCCCAGCCAAACCGTCGGCCGGCGACTGACTGCCGTTGCGGGAAGATGGCTTGACGAGTGTTGCAGGTGGTCACTATCCGGGAGGTTCGAGCATGCGACTCATACATTGCGCATTGACTGGCATGGCCGTCGGCGTCATTGGCTTGTTCGTGGCGGCGCCGGTGGCGCGGGCGCAGGGTGGTCGAACCATCCGCTGCGAAAGCACCAATGGCAAGTTCAACCGCTGCGCGATGCCATGGCCTGACGCCGAGCTGGCGCGGCAGGAGTCCAAGGGCGCGTGCGTCCGTGGCCAGAGTTGGGGCGTGGATCGACAGGGGTTGTGGGTGGATCGAGGTTGTCGCGGGCTGTTCGCCGAAGCTCGCCGGGGCGGCCCGGGCCACGGCCGCCCGGGATACGCTGAGCCGCCGGGTGGCTGGCGACCGGGTCCGGCCTGGAATCGGCAGATCCGCCTGCAGTGCGACAGCCACGGGAAGAGCTATCAGCTGTGCCAGGTCGATGTGGGTCGTCACGGCCGGGTTCGGCTGGTCAAGCGCATGTCCGACGCCCGCTGCATCGAAGGTCGCAGCTGGGGCTGGAATCGTGCGGGCGTGTGGGTGGATCGTGGTTGCCGTGCCCGGTTCGTGGTCGATCGCCGCTGGTGATCCGGACGCCGGACGATGCCGACGGAGCTTCCCGCATTCGTCGGCATCGATTGCAACGCCATACCTGCAGTCATGGCAGTGGTAACATTCCCGGTCTTTTCATCTGTTTCAGCCGCCCTGCGGCCCGGAGTTTCCAGCGCATGCGCACGCATTACTGCGGCCTCATCGACGAGTCCCTGATTGACCGGAAAGTCACCTTGTGCGGCTGGGTCAACAAGATACGCCTGCAGGCGCATGTCGCTTTCATCGACCTGCGTGATCACGAGGGCCTGGCCCAGCTGGTGATCGAGCGCGACAACGAGGCTGCGTTCGCGGCAGCTGGCGAGATCGGCAACGAATATTGCCTGCGTGTCAGTGGCACCTTGCGCAAGCGTCTGTCGGTCAACGACAAGCTCAAGACCGGTACGGTCGAACTGGTGGCCGATACGGTGGAGATTCTCAATGCCGCGAAGGATCTGCCTTTCGCGCTGCACGAGAATCCGAACGAGGACATGCGGATGACCTACCGCTACCTCGACCTGCGTCGCCCCGAAATGCAGGCGATGATGCGCAAGCGCACCGCCCTGGTGCGGGCGCTGCGCCGCTATCTGGATGACCGTGGCTTCCAGGATATCGAAACGCCGATCCTGACCAAGGCCACGCCCGAAGGCGCGCGCGATTACCTGGTACCCAGCCGCGTGCACGAAGGGCAGTTCTACGCGTTGCCGCAATCGCCGCAGCTGTTCAAGCAGATCCTGATGATGGCCGGCTTCGACCGCTACTATCAGATTGCCCGCTGCTTCCGTGACGAGGATCTGCGCGCCGACCGCCAGCCGGAATTCACCCAGCTCGACCTGGAGTTCGCCTTCGTCGAAGAGCGCGACGTGCAGGATTTCGTGGAGGAGTTGATCCGCCACGTGTTCCGCGAAGTGCAGGGCGTGGAACTGGATGCCGTTTTCCCGCGCATGACCTGGATGGATGCGATGCGTCGCTTCGGTTCGGACAAGCCGGATCTGCGCATCGCGCTGGAGCTGGTCGATGTGGCTGATGTCTTGAAGCACATCGAGTTCAAGGTGTTCGCCGAGCCGGCCAACGATCCGGCAGGCCGGGTGGCTGCATTGCGCGTGCCCGGTGGCAGCATCTTGTCGCGCAAGGATATCGATGGACTGGCTGAATACGCCGCGCGTTACGGCGCCAAGGGTCTGGCCTGGCTCAAGGTCGAGGATCTGGCCAGGGGTCGCGACGGCATCAATTCACCGGTGGCGAAGTTCCTCGACGATGTTGCCCTGGAAGGCGTGCTGGCTGCGACGGGTGCGCAGAGTGGCGATATCGTGTTCTTCGGCGCGGGCGCGTGGGGCACGGTAACGGGCTTCATGGGCGCGCTGCGGCTGAAGGTGGCGAAGGATCGTGGCCTGGTCGCGGACGGCTGGAAGCCGCTGTGGGTCACCGACTTTCCGATGTTCGAATACGATGCGGAAGCGCAGCGCTACGTCGCCCTGCATCATCCGTTCACCGCGCCGAAGATCGACGATATCGCCGATCTTCGCGCGCATGCCGCCACGGCCGTCAGTCGCGGCTACGACATGGTGCTCAATGGCAACGAGATCGGCGGCGGCTCGATCCGCATCCACCGCCCGGACATGCAGAGCGCCGTGTTCGAGCTGCTCGGCATCGGCGCGGCCGAGGCCGAAGCGAAGTTCGGCTTCCTGCTCAAGGCGCTGAAGTTCGGCGCGCCGCCGCATGGCGGCCTGGCCTTCGGCATCGATCGCATCGCCGCGTTGATGGCCGGCACCGAGTCGATCCGCGACGTGATCGCGTTCCCCAAGACCACCAGCGCGCAGGATTTGATGACTGATGCGCCATCGGCGGTGAGCGAGGCCCAGCTGAAAGAACTGCACGTGGCAGTCGCCGCGCCGCCCGCAGCAAATGGCTGAATGAGGCGATGGTCGGTGATGAGCTCATTCGTGACGGGTATCGCATCGTATGAGTGAACACATCATCCTGCTGCATGGCTTGTGGATGCGCGGCTTCGCGCTGGGCCTGCTGCATCGCCGACTGGCCGAGGCGGACTATCAGGTGCATCGCTTCGACTACATGAGTGTGGCGGCGACGCAGGAGCGGATTCTCGGTCGCTTGCAGGCGCAGATGGACGAATACGCGCCCGAGGCGGTGCATCTGGTCGGCCACAGCCTTGGCGGGCTGCTGGCATTGCGCGCCTGCCTTGACGCGAAAGCCCTGCCGCCTGGTCGCGTGGTCTGCCTCGGTTCACCGCTGAACGGCAGTGCGGCGGCGCGGGCATTCAGCGCCTGGGGGCGCGGCGGTGAAGTGCTGCTCGGGCACAATCGTGCCCTGCTGGAGGTGGGGCTGGAGCATTGGGACGGTCCTCGCGAGGTGGGCATGATCGCCGGCCGGGTGCCGATCGGACTGGGCGCGGTGCTGGGCCAGATCGAGGGTGAGCATGACGGCACCGTCGCCGTGGCGGAAACCCGGCTGCCGGGGTTGACTGATCATTGCGTGGTCGAGGCCAGCCATACCGGGCTGCTGCTCTCCTCCGGGGTCGCTCGCCAGATCGGGGCATTCCTGCGCCACGGCCACTTCGAGCCGACCCCGCAATGAGGTGGCACCGGTATTTGCCGGTTGTCTCGCCGGATGCGCTAAAATTCGCCGCTTGTCCACCGTTCAGGTTTGCCAGTCATGGGTAGAGGCCCGTCCATCGAAGGTCGCAAGAATGCCGAAGACGCCAAGCGCGCCAAGGTGTTCACCAAGCTGATCCGCGAAATCACCGTTGCCACCCGTGCCGGCGTGGCCGACCCGGCCGGCAACCCGCGCCTGCGCGCGGCAATCGACAAGGCCTTGTCGGCGAACATGACCAGGGACACCATCGAGCGTGCGGTCAAGCGCGGCTCCGGGGCCGATGGTGGCGCCGACATGCAGGAGTTGCGCTACGAGGGCTACGGCCCGGCCGGCATCGCATTGATCATCGAGAGCTTCACCGACAACCCCACCCGCACCGTGGCCGATGTGCGCTATGCGCTGACCAAGCACGGCGGCAACCTCGGCACCAGCGGCTCGGTGGCGTTCCAGTTCAATCGCTGTGGCGAACTGGTGTTTGCCACCGGCGGTGACGAGGCGGCCGAAGAGAAAGTGCTGGAGGCGGCGCTGGAAGCCGGTGCCGACGATGTCGTCAACGAGCATGGGGAAAGCACCGTGTTGTGCGCGCCGGACCAGTTCGAGGCGGTGCAGCAGGCGTTGATCGATGCCGGCCTGAATGCCGTGCATGCCGGCGTGGTGATGCGCCCGAACAATCGTGTCGAGGTGCCCGGGGACGCGCTGGAATCATTGCACGACCTGCTCGAGAAGCTGGATTCGCTGGATGACGTGAGCGAGGTGTCGCACAACGCCTTGCTGCCGAACGAGGCTGCCGAATAAGTCGCAGGCCGGCGGCCTTCGCTTCGCATCCGTCATGACTCGCATCATCGGCATCGACCC
Source organism: Rhodanobacter sp. (assembly GCA_035564915.1). GTDB lineage: Bacteria > Pseudomonadota > Gammaproteobacteria > Xanthomonadales > Rhodanobacteraceae > Rhodanobacter. The sequence goes on along the minus strand of DATMTH010000058.1, from coordinate 37,507 downwards.
CGGCAGTCAGCGCACCGGCGTCGGCATCATCGACGTGGACGACGCGGGCAAGTTGAGCCATGTCTATCACGGCGCGCTGATGGTCGCCGGCGAGGCCACCTTCCCATTGCGCCTCAAACGTATCTTTGACGAGCTGTGTGACATCATCGCCACCCATCAGCCGGCCGAGTGCGGGATCGAACGTGTGTTCATGGCGCGCAATCCTGATTCTGCACTGAAGCTGGGGCAGGCGAGGGGAGCCGCAATCTGCGCGGTGGTCAGTCAGGGGGTCGCGGTGCACGAGTACGCAGCAACCGAGGTCAAGCAATCCGTGGTGGGCAGTGGTCGCAGCGACAAAAGTCAGGTGCAGCACATGATTGGTGTGTTGCTCGGCCTCAAGGGCCCGTTGCAGGAAGATGCCGCCGATGCGCTGGCGGTCGCGGTTACCCACGCGCATACCCGGGCCAGCCTCGCGCGGGTGGGTATTCCGCGCACCGCCTGGAGACGGCGGCGATGATCGGGCGACTGCGCGGCACACTGTTGTCGAAGCAACCGCCGTCCTTGCTGGTCGAGGTGGGTGGCATCGGTTACGAGGTCGAGGCGCCGATGTCGACGATCTACGACCTGCCGGGGATCGGCAAGGAAGTGATCCTGCTCATCCACCATGCGGTGAAGGAGGACAGCGTCACGCTGTACGGCTTCCTGCACGAGAGCGAACGCCTGCTTTTCCGCAATCTGCTCAAGGTCAGCGGGATCGGCGCCAAGATCGCGCTGGCCGTATTGTCCGGTGTGTCGACCGACCATTTTGCGAGGTTGGTGCATGCCGGCGACGTGGTCGCCCTGACCAAGATCCCCGGCATCGGCAAGAAGACCGCAGAGCGCATCGTGGTGGAGTTGCGTGATCGCCTCGATGGTGTCGACGTTTCCGGCGCAGCGTCGCCGCGGGTCGCGGGTGCGCCACTGGATGCCTCCGGTGAGGCCACCGTGGCTTTGCAGCAACTGGGTTACAAGCCGGCTGAAGTCAGTCGGCTGGTACAGAAGGTCGCGGCGGAAGGCGACGACGCCGAAGCCATCATTCGCAAGGCCCTGCGTGCCGCACTCGGCAACTAGGTCATCAGGATTTCGATGAACGAGCAAGTGCAGAATCAAGCAACACCGGTGGCAGCTGGTGATGGCGGCGGCCAGCATGGCGCCAAGTCGACGCTGATCCTCGGTGCGATTGGCGTGGTGTTCGGCGACATCGGCACCAGCCCGCTGTACACCATGCATGAAACCTTTCTGCCCGGGCATGGCTTGCACCCGTACCCGAGCACGGTGCTGGGCATTCTGTCGCTGATCACCTGGTCGCTGATCATGGTGGTGGCGGTGAAATACGTCAGCCTGGTGATGCGCGCGGACAACAAGGGCGAGGGCGGCATCATGGCCTTGATGACGCTGGCCCAGCGCGCCAGCGGCAAGTCGGTGCGCATGCGCCGGGTGGTGATGCTGATGGCCTTGCTCGGCGCGGCGTTGTTCTTCGGCGACGGGGTGATTACGCCGTCGATCTCGGTATTGTCGGCGGTGGAGGGCCTGGAAGTGGCGGCGCCGGGGCTCAAGCAATGGGTGGTGCCGGCGACGGTGGCGATCCTGCTGGGACTGTTCTGGCTGCAGCGACATGGTACCGCCAGGATGGGTGCGATCTTCGGTCCGGTGATGGTGCTGTGGTTCATCAGCCTGGGCGTGATCGGTGTCACCAACATCATCCATGCGCCGGGCGTGTTGCGGGCACTCAGCCCCTGGTATGCGGTGCAGTTCTTCATGACGCACGGCTCTACCTCGTTTCTCGCCCTGGGTTCGGTGGTGCTGTGCGTGACTGGTGCCGAGGCGTTGTATACCGACATGGGGCACTTCGGCCGCTTTCCGATTCGTGCCGCATGGTTCTTCTTCGTGCTGCCGGCATTGCTGATCAACTACTACGGTCAGGGCGGCCTGATCCTGATGCATCCGGATGCGATCGCCAACCCGTTCTATTACTCGGTGCCTTCGTGGGCGCTCTACCCGATGATCGGGCTGGCCACGGTTTCGGCGGTGATCGCTTCGCAAGCCGTCATATCGGGCGCATTCACGGTTACGCGCCAGGCAATCCAGCTGGGTTTCGTTCCGCGCATGGAAGTGATTCACACCTCGCGCGAGGCGATCGGCCAGATCTTTTTGCCGTGGGTCAATCGTGCCTTGATGGTGGCCGTCATCTTCACCGTCATTTTCTTCGGCTCGTCCGATGCGCTGGGTGGCGCTTACGGTATTGCGGTGACCGGCACCATGGCCATCGACACCATCCTGACCATGATCGTGGCGCGACGCATGTGGCACTGGAACCGTGCCCTGGTGATCCTCACCGGTCTGGTGCTGTTGACCATCGACCTGAGCTACTTCGGCGCCAATACGCTGAAGATCCCCGATGGCGGCTGGTTCCCGCTGGTGCTCGGCCTGTTCCTGTTTGCGGTGATGACCACCTGGCGGCGCGGCCGCGAGCTGGTGGTGCGCGAGATCAAGCAGGGCGGGCTGGCGCTGGCACCGTTCATCGAGAACATGACCGAACACCCGCCATTGCGGGTACCCGGCACGGCGGTGTTCCTCACCGCCAATCTCAATGCGGTACCGCATGCGCTGCTGCACAATCTCAAACACAACAAGGTGCTGCACGACCGCAACGTGTTGCTGACGGTGGCGATCCTGGAGACGCCGGTGGCCGAGGCGGAAGAGCGCATCCAGCTCACTGCGCTGAGCCCGTCGGGCGACGATTTCTACGCACTGGAGCTGCGCTTCGGCTTTGCCGAGGATCCGAACATCCCGCTGGCGCTGTCGCAATGCCAAAGCGAAGGGCTGCTGTTCGACATGATGGATACCACGTTCTTCCTTTCGCGCGAGAGCATCGTGGCCGACGCGCGCCGTCCCGGCATGGCGCTGTGGCGCGACAAGCTGTTTGCCTTCATGTCGCGCAATGCACTGCCGGCTACCGCGTTCTTCCAGATTCCCGGCAACCGCCTGATCGAGCTGGGCGCGCAGGTGGAGATTTGATTCGCACAGCGAATCAGATCTCCACCGCGATCCACGGATGGATCGCACGCGAACTGACCGCGTAGGCGATTAGTTCGCGGAGCCATGGTCGGGCACAGCCTGACCATGGCGAATCAAAGAAGTGCAGGAAAGCACTTCTTTGATTCATGGACATGACTGCTCTGGCCTTTGATCTCCGCCCCACGCAAGAGCACAAACCGCCATAATGGCGATATGACCGACCATCGCATCATCACCGCTGCCGCCCAGCTCGACGACGCCGCGCTGGAAGCCACCATCCGCCCCAAGCGGCTGTCCGAATATCTCGGCCAGCAAGCCGTGCGCGAACAGCTTTCGATCTATATCGAGGCGGCGAGGAAGCGTGCTGGTGCGCTCGATCATGTGCTGATCTTCGGGCCGCCCGGCCTGGGCAAGACCACGCTCAGCCATGTCATCGCCAACGAGCTGGGTGTCAACCTGCGCTCGACCTCCGGCCCGGTGCTGGAGCGCGCGGGCGACCTGGCTGCGCTGCTGACCAACCTGGAGGCGAACGATGTGCTGTTCGTCGACGAGATTCACCGCCTGTCGCCGGTGGTCGAGGAAGTGCTGTATCCGGCGATGGAAGACTTCCAGATCGACATCATGATCGGCGAAGGCCCGGCTGCACGCTCGATCAAGCTGGATCTGCCACCTTTCACCCTGATCGGTGCAACCACACGCGCCGGCATGCTCACTGCGCCGCTGCGTGATCGCTTCGGCATCGTGCAGCGACTGGAGTTCTATACGGCCGAAGAGCTCACCGCCATCGTGTGCCGCGCGGCGAAGATCCTCGGCATCACCTGTGCACCGCAAGGGGCGCAGGAAATCGCCCGGCGTTCGCGCGGCACGCCGCGCATCGCCAACCGGCTGCTGCGACGGGTGCGCGACTACGCCGAAGTGCGCGCCGATGGGGAAATCACCCTGGCCGTGGCACGGGCGGCGCTGGACATGCTGAAGATCGACCCGGAAGGGTTCGATGAGCTGGATCGACGCCTGCTCAACCTGATCGTCGAGAACTTCGACGGCGGGCCGGTCGGCGTGGAATCGCTGGCTGCCGCACTGAGCGAGGATCGCGGCACCCTCGAAGACGTGGTCGAGCCGTATCTGATCCAGCAGGGTTACCTGATCCGCACGGCGCGCGGCCGCATGATCAGCAGCAAGGGCTGGCGCCACCTCGGCCTGACCCCGCCGCCACGCCAGGCGCAGCCGGCCGACCTGTTCAATGGCAGCGCGGACGATGTCTGAGTCGGGCATGCCAGGCCAGTCGTTCCAGTGGCCGGTCCGGGTCTACTGGGAAGATACCGATGCCGGCGGCGTGGTCTACCATGCCGGTTACGTGCGCTTCCTGGAGCGGGCCCGCACCGAGTGGATGCGGGCGCACGGCGTCGACCAGTCTGCGTTCCGGCAAGCCACCGGCCTGGCCTTCATGGTGCGCGACATGCAGCTCGACTTCCTCAAGCCTGCCCTGCTGGATGATGAACTGTCGGTAACGGTTGAAGTCAAAGAACGGCGTGCAGCCAGTATCCTGTTCACCCAGACGATCACGAATGGGGCCGGCAGCTGCCTGATCCGTGCGCAGGTCCGGGTGGCTTGCGTCGACCTGGAGCGCATGCGACCGGCACCGATTCCGACCGACCTGATTCCGTAAATCACCACATAGACATCCCAAGCCGACTGGCGGAGAACCTGCAAGCAATGAACGGTGGACTGAACATTTTCACGTTGATCGCGGACTCGAGTCTGCCGGTACAGCTGGTGCTGCTGGTGCTGCTGGTGTTCTCGTTCCTGTCGTGGGTGATCATCATCCGCAAGTATTCGCAGACCAAGGCCGCGCTGGAGAACGCCGAGGCGTTCGAGGAGCGCTTCTGGTCTGGCGGCGATCTTGCCCAGCTGTTTCGCGAAGTCAGCCATGCCGGTGGCGAGAACGGCGGCATCGAGAACATCTTCGAGTCGGGCTTCCGCGAATTTGCCCGTCAGCGTCAGCGCAAGACCCATGACGCGCGCAGCGTGATCGAAGGTTCCGAGCGCGCCATGCAGGTGGCCGGCACGCGCGAGATCGGCCTGCTCGAACGCAACCTGGAATTCCTCGCCAACGTCGGTTCGATCAGCCCGTATGTCGGTCTGTTCGGCACCGTGTGGGGCATCATGGGCGCGTTCCAGGGCCTGGGCGAGATGAAGGACGTGACCATCGCGGTGGTCGCGCCGCACATCTCCGAGGCACTGATCGCCACCGCCATGGGCCTGTTCGCGGCGATTCCGGCGCAGTGGGCGTACAACCGCTACGCGACCAAGGTCGAGCGGATTGCGTCGCGCTATGACGTGTTCCAGGAAGAGTTCTCCTCCGTGCTGCAGCGACAGATCCAGTCCGACGACGTCGCCTGAGCGGAGAACAGCCATGCGCAAGTCCGGGCGCCAGAAGCGCTACAAGCTCAAATCCGAAATCAACGTGGTGCCCTACATCGACGTGATGCTGGTGCTGCTGATCATCTTCATGGTCACCACGCCGATGATGAAATCCAACGTCGACGTCAATCTGCCGCAGGCCGACGCCAAGTCGCTGCAGCAGAAGAAGGACCCGGTGATCGTCACCGTGAAGCAGGATGGCCAGATCTACCTGACCCTGCCGGGCAGCGAAAAGGAGCTGCTGGACGCCGACGCGCTCAAGACCAAGGTCGGTGCCTTCGTGCGCGTCAATCCCGAGGTCAACGTCCTGGTGGCCGGCGATGACCAGGGCCATTACGGCGGAGTGGTCGAAGTTCTCGCCGACCTGCAGCAGGCCGGCGTTTCCAAGGTGGGCCTGATGGCCCAGCCCGTACAGGGCCAGAGCACGTCCCATGGACGAAAGTAGGGCGACGCCGAAGGCGGTCGTCCTCGCCGCCCTGCTGCACATCGGTATCGTGGGGTTCCTGTTCCTCGCGGTGCTGCCGTGCTCGACCTATGAGAACGTCTTCAACGCACTGCATCTGCCGGCGTGGATGAACCCGATCACCTGCTCGCGGCCGCTGGAGCTGCAGGGCCCGGTGATCGAGGCGACCTTGATCGGCCGAACCGGCAGCCCGCCGCCGAAAGCCGTCAAAGCCAAGCCGGTGCCCAATACGGTGCCGCCACCGCCGACCGTGACACCGCCACCCACACCGCCGCCGCCCGTCAAGCCGCCGGTGAAGGAGCTGCCGCCACCACCGGAGCATCCGGATGTGGTGGATCAGGAGCGGGTGGTCGAGGAGGCCGCGCAGAAGGCCGACCAGGCGAAGAAGCTGCAGGAAGAGAAGCAGCGCCAGCATCAGGCGGAACTGGACGCGCAGGCGGCCAAAAAGAAGGAAGAGCAGAAAAAGAAGCTTGACGCGTTGTTCGCCAAGATGGACGCGGCCTCGGCCCAGACCAGAAAACTGGACAACAGGGCGAAGCAGGCCAAGCAGCAGATGGAGGACCTGGCCAAGGCGCAGGACGACAGCCAACCCGACTTGCCGCAAACCGATCAGCGCCAGACCGGCAACAACAGCGCCAAAAGCAGTCTGGCCGATGAATACGCAGCAGCCATTCAGAATGCGGTCACACCGAACTGGCTGCGGCCGGATAATATGCCCAGCGTGCCGTGCAAAGTTCATATCGTGCAATCACCCGGCGGTGACGTGATGAGTGCCACCGTCGATTCCAGCTGCCCATACGATGATGCCGGCCGGCGTTCGGTCGAAAATGCGGTGCTGCGCACCAAGACTCTGCCGTACAAGGGTTTTGAAAGCGTGTTTCAGCGCAACCTCACCTTCACTTTCAGGCCGCAATGATCAAGCCCATGCACAAATTCAAAGCAAGCTTCGCCGTCATCCTGCTGGCCATTGCAGGATTGTTTGCCAACCCTGTCATCGCGCAATCGTTGAATGTCGACATCGTCGGCGGGGTCAAGACGGCCACGCCGATCGTGGTGGTGCCGTTCGCCCAGCAAGGCGGCGCACCGCTATCGACCGACGTCGCCGATGTGATGCGCAACGATTTCAACCGCTCCGGCAAGTTCCGTGCACTGGCCAAGAGCGACATCGTGGAGACGCCGTCGCAGGGTTCCGAGATCAAGTTCGCCACCTGGCGCCTGCTCAAGCAGGACTACATCGTGGTCGGGCGCATCAGCGACGCCGGCAACGGCATGCTCAACGTGGCCTACGAACTGTGGGACGTCAACAAACAGCAGGAACTGCTCGGCGGCACCTTCACCAATCCGGCAGGCGACTTGCGTGGCGTGGCGCACCAGATCGCGGACAAGGTCTATCAGAAGGTCACCGGGGTGCGCGGGGCATTCTGGACCCGCATGGCGTACATCACCGCGGTGGGGCTGGGCAACCGCATCACCTACTCGTTGATCGTGGCCGATTCGGATGGCTACAACCCGCAGGTGGCGGTGCGATCGCACGAATCGCTGCTGTCGCCGGCGTGGTCGCCGGACGGTTCCAGCATTGCCTATGTCTCCTTTGAAGACGGCAATTCCTCGATCCGCATCCAGAACATACTCACCGGCGCGCGCCAGCTGGTTTCCGCACGAAAGGGCATCAACGGCGCCCCGTCGTGGTCACCGGACGGCAAGAAGCTGGCCGTGTCGCTGTCCTATGTCGGCAACCCCGAAATCTTCGTGATCGACCTGGCGACGCATCAGGAAACCCGCTTGACCCATAGCCTGTCGATCGATACCGAGCCGGTGTGGGCGCCGGATGGCCAGAGCATCTACTTCACCTCGGATCGCTCCGGCCGGCCGCAGATCTACCAGATTCCGGCAAGCGGTGGCACCCCCCAGCGAATCAGCTTCCAGGGTCAGAACAACGCGAAGGCCTCGGTCAGCTACGACGGCAAGCAGATCGCGATGGTGCAGGGCAACGGGAACGTGTATCGTATTGCCATTCAGGATCAGAGCCTGGGTGGACAGACGCGCTTCATTTCGCCAGGGCCGCTGGATGATGCCGTCAGTTTCGCGCCCAACGCGAGCATGCTTTTGTATGCCGCCACAGAAGGTAGCCGCGGGGTTCTGTATTCGGTATCGAACGACGGACTGGTTCGGCAGCGCTTGGTGCTGGCCGACGGCAACGTCCAGGAGCCTGCCTGGGGACCATACCGGGAACATTGATTTTGCATGTTGCTGCGCACAATCCGTGCAGCGGCATGATGCCCAGGGATCGGGCCCGAACAGCGCCATTGGCGCGTTTCGGTTTGCGGCGATGACGCTTTTGCGTCAGCGCCAGTCAGAGCGAGAGCGCAGCATCACGCGCTGTCGATCTTTCAGTGGTCAGAATAACAGCCGGTCAACCGGCGCAGCTGTCCCTTTACTCCAACCATTATCTGTTGTCGGAACTCAACCCGTTAAGGAACGTCACCATGAATAAGACTGTTCGCGTTGCCCTGGTCGCCCTGCTTTGCGTAGGTGCCGCCGCTTGTGCCAAGAAGCAGGAAGTCAAGCCGGCCCCGCCGCCGGTCGTGCAGCCGACCCAGCCGGAAGCCCCGGTCTCCGACGGCAAGTACACCCCGGCCGACCTCGATACCGATGCCTGCCTGCGTCAGCGCACCGTGTATTTCGATTTCGACAAGACCGAGATCAAGCCGGAATTCCAGGCCATCATGGCTTGCCACGCCAAGTACCTGCAGGATCGTCCGACCGCGCAGATCCGTCTCGAAGGCAACACCGACGAGCGCGGCACCCGCGAGTACAACCTGGGTCTGGGCGAGCGTCGCGGCAATGCCGTTTCCAGCGCGCTGCAGGCTTCCGGTGGTTCGGCCAGCCAGCTCAGCGTGGTCAGCTATGGCAAGGAAAAGCCGGTGTGCCGTGAGCACAACGAGGATTGCTGGAGCAAGAACCGTCGCGTCGAGATCGTCTACACGGCGCAGTAATGATGAAGCGACTGGCTAACAGTTTTGCAGCCAGGATCGGCACGGCGGGCGCGATCGCGTCCGCCGTGCTGTTCGCGTTGCCGGCATTCGCGCAGGACTCGCGGCTGAGCCTTGCCGACCGTGTCACGCGTCTGGAACAGCAAGCGCAGAGCAAGGACCAGGGCAGTATCGGCATGGTCAACCAGATGCAGCAGTTGCAGGCTCAGGTGCAGCAGTTGCAGGGTCAGATCGAGGAGCTGCAGCATCACCTGCAGCAGCTCGACGACAAGAACAAGGCACAGTACGCCGACCTCGACGCCCGACTGGGGCGGTTGGAAGGCGGCAATAATTCCCATGCTGGCGCAACGGCGTCGGCGCCCGGCAACGCGGCATCGGCGCCGTCGAACGGGTCGCCAGCAGCGTCCGCGGCGACTTCGGCGTCAACGGCCGGCAGTGCAAGCGCCTCCGGTGCAGCAACGGGCAGCGATCCTGCCGCCGCGCAGGCAGCTTACGACTCCGCGTTCCAGGCGATACGCGGTGGCAATTACGTCGAGGCTTCGCGCCAGTTCCGCGGTTTCATCCAGCAGTACCCGGATAATGCGCTGGCGCCCAATGCGCTGTATTGGCTGGGCGAGTCGTATTACGCCACCACCAATTATTCAGTGGCGCTGCAGTCCTTTCAGCAGTTGCTGAGCCAGTTTCCGCAGAGTGACAAGGCCCCCGACGCGCTGCTCAAGGTCGGTTACAGCCAGATCGAGTTGAAGCAGCTCGATGCGGCCAAGGCCACCCTGAAGCAGGTCAGCGCAAAATATCCCGGCTCGCGGGTGGCCAGTCTGGCGGCGGAGCGCCTGCAACGCCTGCAGTTGCAGTCCAGCAACTGAGCGTCCAGCTGATGAGCGACAACGATGCGCGCGTGGAGACCACCACGCCTGCTGCTTCGACAGCAGGTCGTTTGCGCATTACCGAAATCTTCCATTCGATCCAGGGCGAAGCTGATGCCATCGGCTGGCGCACAGTGTTCGTACGGCTCACGGGTTGCCCGCTGCGCTGCGTCTGGTGTGACACCGAATATTCGTTTCATGGTGGCGACTGGCATGAAATCGGCGACATCCTGGCCGAAGTTGCCAGGCATGGCGCCGCGCACGTCTGTGTCACGGGCGGCGAGCCGCTGGCACAGAAGCGTTGCCTGATCCTGCTGCGTGAGCTGTGCGATGCCGGTTACGAAGTGTCGCTGGAGACTTCCGGTGCACTTGATGTTTCCGCCGTCGACCCGCGGGTGCACAAGGTGATGGATCTGAAGGCGCCCGATTCGGGCGAGAGCAAGCGCAACCTGTGGTCGAATCTCGATCATCTGTTGCCGCACGACCAGATCAAGATCGTGATTGCCAGCCGCGCCGACTACGAATGGGCCTGCGCGATGCTGACCGAACACGCACTGGCCAAGCGTTGCATGGTGCTTTTTTCGCCGGTGCACGGTGCGGTCGAGCCGCGCGACCTGGCCGAGTGGATCCTGGCCGACAAGTTGCCGGTGCGCTTCCAGATGCAGTTGCACAAACTGCTGTGGAACGACGCGGCCGGGCACTGAGGACGAGAAATGAGTGGAGCGGGGCGAAAAACGAGTTGGCCTGTCGTTGCCTGCTCGTTTCTCGCTCCTCTCCGCTCACTCCTGTTTCATGCGCGCCGGCCTGTGTTGCCGGTGGCGCTTTCTGGCCGGTGACCGGCCTGGTTCGTGGGGATGCAAGTCATGTCAGACCATGTTGTTCGTAAAGCCGTCGTGCTGGTTTCAGGCGGCATGGACTCGGCCGTTGTGATCGCGCTGGCGCGTGAACAGGGCTATCAGGTGCACGCACTCAGCGTGTCCTACGGTCAGCGCCACCAGTCGGAACTGGCCGCCTCCGAGCGAGTCTCGACCATGCTGGGTGCGGTCGAGCACAAGACCGTGCAGATCGACCTGCGCAGCATCGGCGGTTCGGCCCTGACCGCCGATATCGACGTGCCGCTCGATGCACCCGACAGCGCAGCCATTCCAGTGACCTATGTGCCGGCGCGCAACACCATCATGTTGTCGATCGCACTGGGTTGGGCCGAAGTGCTGGGTTCCAGCGACATCTGGTGCGGGGTCAATGCGGTGGACTATTCGGGCTATCCCGACTGTCGCCCGGCCTTCATCGAGGCCTTCGAAGCGCTGGCCAACGTCGCCACCAAGGCCGGTGTCGAGGGCGCCGGAATCCGTGTCCACTCCCCGCTGATGCGCATGAGCAAGGCCGACATTGCGCGCGAAGGCACCCGCCTCGGGGTGGATTTCTCGGTCACGGTCAGTTGTTACCAGGCCGATGCCGAGGGGCTTGCCTGCGGTCATTGCGACGCCTGCCGGTTGCGTGCGCAGGGTTTTCGCGACGCGGGGCTGGCCGATCCTACCCGTTACGTTCGAGCTGGCTGATCCTGTCGTGCAGGGCTGCGGCACTCGCTGCCAGCGGTTACAATGCACGGTTTGACGAATTCCCTTTCCGTGTGCGCCCTTCGGCACCGCGGTGCCCGCTTTCGGAGGTTGCATGAGCTCGCAGTACATTTACACCATGAACGGTGTCAGCAAGATGGTTCCGCCGAAACGGCAGATCATCAAGGACATCTCGCTCAGCTTCTTCCCCGGCGCCAAGATCGGCCTGCTCGGCGTCAATGGCGCGGGCAAGTCCACCGTGCTGCGGATCATGGCCGGCGTGGACACCGACTTCCAGGGCGAGGCGCGCGCGCAGCCGGGCACCAAGATCGGCTACCTGGCGCAGGAGCCGGACCTGAATCCGGAAAAGACCGTGCGCGAAGTGGTCGAGGAGGGCGTGTCGCTGATCCTCGATGCGCAGAAGCGGCTGGAGGAGGTCTACGCCGCCTACGCCGAGGAAGGCGCCGATTTCGACAAGCTGGCCAAGGAGCAGGAACAGCTGGAAAACCTGCTGGCCGCGAACGACGCCCACGCACTGGAACGCCAGCTGGAAGTGGCCGCCGACGCGCTGCGCCTGCCGCCTTGGGACGCGGTCATCGGCCCGCTGTCCGGTGGCGAGAAGCGCCGCGTGGCGCTGTGCCGTCTGCTGCTGTCCAAGCCGGACATGCTGCTGCTGGATGAACCGACCAACCACCTGGACGCCGAGTCGGTGGACTGGCTGGAGAAATTCCTGCACGACTACGCCGGCACCGTGGTGGCGGTCACCCATGATCGTTACTTCCTCGACAACGCCGCCGAGTGGATTCTCGAGCTCGACCGCGGCCGCGGCATCCCGTGGAAGGGCAACTACACCGAATGGCTGGAGCAGAAGGATGCCCGCCTGAAGCAGGAAGCCAACACCGAAAAGTCGCGCCAGAAGGCGATCGCGAAGGAACTGGAGTGGGTGCGTTCGGCCGCCAAGGGCCGCCAGTCCAAGGGCAAGGCCCGCCTGGCCCGCTTCGAGGAGTTGAACTCGGTCGATTACCAGCGCCGCAACGAGACGAATGAAATCTTCATCCCGCCGGGCGAGCGCCTGGGTCAGGAAGTGATCGAGTTCAAGAACGTCACCAAATCGTTCGGCGACCGCGTGCTGATCGAGGATCTGTCGTTCAAGGTGCCGCCGGGCGCGATCATCGGCGTGATCGGCCCCAACGGCGCCGGCAAATCCACCCTGATGAAGATGATCATGGGCAAGGAAACGCCGGACTCGGGCGAGGTCAAGCTGGGCCACACCACCAAGCTCGCCTACGTCGACCAGTCGCGCGATGCGCTCGATCCGAAGAACAACGTGTGGCAGGAGGTTTCCGGCGGCTCGGACATCCTCACCATCGGCAACTTCGAGATCCAGTCGCGCGCCTACATCGGCCGCTTCAACTTCAAGGGCACCGACCAGCAGAAGATCGTCGGCAGCCTGTCCGGTGGTGAACGGGGTCGCCTGCACATGGCCAAGACCCTGCTGCAGGGCGGCAACGTGCTGCTGCTCGATGAGCCGTCCAACGACCTGGACGTGGAAACCCTGCGCGCGCTGGAAGACGCGCTGCTGGAATTCCCGGGTTCCGCGATCGTGATCTCGCATGACCGCTGGTTCCTTGACCGCATCGCCACGCATATCATCGCGTTCGAAGGCGACTCGCACGTCGAGTTCTTCCCCGGCAACTACAACGAATACGAAGCCGACAAGAAGCGCCGTCTCGGCGACGAAGGTGCGCGTCCGCATCGGGTCAAGTACAAGAAGCTGGCTTGAGGGCAGGAGTGAGCGGAGAGGAGTGAGAAGTGAGAGAAAAGCAACGGCATGTGCGCTCTCTCACTTCTCACTCCTCTTCATTCACTTCTCCCCCGGAGAGAGCAATGCACTTCATGCCATCCCTGCAGCAGGCCTGGAAAGACCACGACTCGCTGGTCTGCGTGGGCCTCGACCCGGAGCCGGCGAAATTTCCCGCGCACCTGCGTGATACGCCGGATGCCGTCTTCGAGTTTTGCGCCGCCATCGTCGACGCCACCGCCGACCTGGTTTGCGCGTTCAAGCCGCAGATCGCGCACTTCGCCGCGCTGCGTGCCGAGGAAGCGCTGGAGCGCCTGATCGCTCACATCCACGACAGGCATCCCGGCGTGCCGGTGATCCTCGACGCCAAGCGCGGCGACATCGGCAGCACCGCACAGCACTATGCCAGCGAGGCATTCGAGCGCTATCGCGCCGACGCCGTGACGCTGAACCCCTACCTCGGACGGGACTCGATCCAGCCCTTTCTTGATCGCACCGACAAGGGTGTGATCCTGCTTTGCCGCACATCGAACCCCGGTGGCGCGGATTTCCAGGCGCTGGATTGCGGTGGTGCGCCGCTGTACCTGCGCGTGGCCGAAACCGTCGCCCGCGAATGGAATGGCAACGGCAACTGCGCGCTGGTCACCGGCGCGACCTGGCCGGATGAACTGGGCAAGGTGCGTGCCGTGGTCGGCGACATGCCGCTGCTGGTGCCGGGTATCGGCGCCCAGGGCGGCGACGTGGCGGCGGTGCTGCAACACGGTCGCGCGGCGGACGGAAGCGGGCTGATGATCAGCTCGTCGCGAGCGATCCTCTACGCCGGAAAGGGCGAAGATTTTGCACTGGCCGCGCGTGCCGCCACCAGCGAATTACGCGACACCATCAATCGCCATCGGCATAGTTGAGGCGCTGATACGCCGGCACGCCGTCGGCGCATCGTCAGGCCTCGACAGACTTCGCCGCCTGCAACATCTTCGTTTTCAGATCGAGCGCATCCGCTGCATCGAGCAGCGCGCGCGCGAAGCTGCGCACCTCGGCCGGACGCAAGGCGTACCAGTTGCCGCTCTTGCCGATGTCGGCCACGTTGCGCCCCGTACGCGACACGCAATGCGGCCGGAAAATCACCATGCCGGTAAGCGATTCCGAACTGATGTCGGCGGAAACGATCTGCATGTGTGTCTCGTCTTCTTTTTTCACCCAACTTCTCCCAGACGGGGTTCCGCCTCCGCTCCACTCTACGCCATTGCCAGTCAGTCGATGTTTGTGCGTGTGCTGGCGTGTTCCAGACGACAGAGATGCTGTTGTAGTCTTCAGGTCTGCCCGATGGCCGGCGGCCAGCCGGTTCGTGAGCCTGCGGTGCAGACTCCCTCACCCACAAGGAAAACGCATGTCTGAACAGATCGACATCCGCATGGAAGACTGGAATCGCCTGCAAAGCGAAGTAGGCCGTTTGCGTATCCTGGTGATCATCGCCCTGCTGGCGGTGATTGCGCTGGCCGCGCTGTCATTCCTGCGCAAGCCAGACACGCCGGACAAGCCGGCGTCGATCATCCATGCACAGGGTCTGGTGATCACCGATGCGCAGGGGCACGATCGCATCCTGATCGGCGCACCGGCACCGGCCAGCAAGGATCGCAAGCGCAAGGACGATGCCTCCGATGGCATCATTTTCCTGGGCGCGACAGGCGCCGATCGCCTCGCTCTCGGGCAATTGCCTGCTCCTGTCGTCGGCGGAAAGACCGGCAAGCGGATCGGTGATGGCGACAATTACGGCATGGTGCTGTTCGACAAACAGGGGAACGAGCGTGGCGGCATGGCCTTCCTCGGCATGGGACGCGTTGTACTCGGGCTGGATCGGGCCGCGCCGCTGAGCGATGCCATCGGCATGATGGTCGATGACAAGGAAGGCTTTGCCGGCATGGTGCTGAACTACGCAGATGCGAAGGTTCAGGCCCCCGCCCTCGAACTGGGCTCGGATGCCAACGGCGTACACGTGCAGTTCTATGGCAAGGACAACCTGCCGCGCGCCGCACTCGACATCGAGGGCAGCAGCAAGCCTGCATGGAAGTTCGACGATGCGGCATCAGCCGCCAAGGCTGCGCAAGACCAGCCGCACTGACGGCAACAAACATGCGCCTGCGCCGCCGGCGGCTGCGCAGGCACATCAATCGGCCAGCCTGCCCACCGGTAGGCCTGAGCCGACGGAAGCCGGTTTACGCAACAGCTGCGCTCGCAGCCAGCGCTCGCACGGAAGCGACAGCCAGCGCTCAGCCACCGTGCCCAGCAGCCAGCACAAGGGCAGTGCCAGCAGATACCAGAAAAAGCCGAGCCGCAGGTCGCCGCCGGCGAATTTGAACAGCCGGACCACGGCGAACACCACGAACATGTGGCTGAGATAAATCTCGTAACTGAGCCGCCCGCACGAGCGTAGCCAGCCCAGCCCCGGCCAGGTTTGCCATGCGCCGCGTTGCTGACATTGTTCGCAGGCCAGCAGCAGACACAGCGCCGACCCGGCCAGCAGCAGCATGTAGCCATCACGCAGCAGGTGCCACATCGTCGCACCATCGATGGTAGTCGCCATCAGACCGATTGCGCCCAGCCATCCAAGCAGCATGCCGGTACGTCGTGGAGGAACCCGCCAGTGCGATGCCAGCAGTGCGCCGAGTACGCCCATTGCAATCGCCGACATGCCGGGCAGATAGGCCTTCTCCTGCCAGATCTCGTTGCCGCGCAAGGCGGCATGCGTCCACGGCATCGACAGCGCCAGCAGGGTCAGCAGCGGCATCAGCACCCAGCGCCGCCGTGCGAACAGGCACACCAGCGGAAAGCCGATGTAGAACACCTCCTCGATCGACAGCGACCACAGCACGTCCCAGTTGCCCGGCAGGTAGCCGGTGCGCCCTTCATACCAGTTCAGATGCAGGCCAATGGCCGCCCAGATGGCACCCGGCAGTGACTGACCCGGGCGGCTGATCGTGTAATCCGGCATCGCCAGCAGATGCAACATCGCGAGCGCGGCCACCAGCGCCAGCAGGCAGGGCACGATGCGCGCGAAGCGCCGCGCATAGAACGCGCGCAGGTCGATTCGTTCGAGCCCGCCCCAGCGGCGCAGCGCATTGCCCGCGATCAGGAAGCCCGAAATCACGAAGAATACGAATACCGCCTCATAGCCGTTGTAGTTCAGCCGGCCCAGAAACCATGCCGGCAACACGTCAGCCAGCGCGGTCTGCTTCAGCGGAATGCGCAGGCCGAGGTGGTTGAGGATGACGAAAAGGATGGACAGACCGCGCAGCAGGTCGATGCCGGGATTGCGTGCCGGGCTGTCAGCGCGAGCATCCATCGCAGTCGACGTGATTGGAGACATGTGCATAGTATCCGGCGTGATCTGCCTGCATCATCGGAGAACAGGGTTGGCCCGCAACAGTGCCGCCAGTCGATGCTTCAGTCGTCCGCGAGATCCTCACCCGGAAACAGCACGTCGGTGTAGCCGAACTTGCTGAAATCGGTGATGCGGGTGGGATACAGGCGACCGATCAGGTGATCGCATTCGTGCTGCACCACGCGGGCGTGGAAGCCCTCGGCGGTGCGCTCGATGCGCTCGCCCTGCGGATCGACGCCTTCGTAGCGGATCAGGCTGTAGCGGTTGACCACGCCGCGCAGGCCGGGCACCGACAGGCAGCCCTCCCAGCCTTCCTCCATGTCGTGCGAGAGCGGCGTGATCACCGGGTTGAGCAGGATCGTGCGTGGTACCTCGGGTGCATCGGGGTAGCGCTCGGAGTGCTCGAAGCCGAAGATCACCAGTTGCAGATCGACGCCGATCTGCGGTGCCGCCAGGCCCACGCCGTCGGCCGCCTGCATGGTCTCGAACATGTCAGCGATCAGGCTGTCGAGTTCGCTGCTGCCGAACATCGCATCAGGTACCAATGGGGCGATGCGCAGCAGGCGCGGATCGCCCATTTTCAGAATGTCTCGAATCATGCGGGCCTCGTCATGGTGCAAACGTCATTTGCCCCATCATCGCTGCTGTCATGTGAATGCAAGATAGGGCGAACGCATGAACTACTTGCCGCCGAACACCTTTTTCAGAAGAGCCGTGCTGCGGGAAGCCGGGTTGGTGCGGATCGATTGTTCCTCCGCGCCGATTTCGGTGAACAGGCCGTCGATGGTCTTCGTGGTCACGTAGTCGTCGAGATCCAGGGCATTGCCGTTCTTGTGCGATTTGCCGCCGCCGAACTTGCCCAGCAGGCCGCCCAGTTCGCCACCGCTGCTGCCGGCGGTGAACGACTTGTATTTTTCGGTCACGCCGACACTGTCGGTGGCCCTGGCCACGATCGGATGGATGCGCGCAGTCAGCGCGTCGCCGGCGACACGGCGGAAGTAGTCGGTGGCCGCGTGATTGCCGCCGGTGAGGATGCCGCGTGCGTCGCTCAGGGTCATCTTGCGAATCGCATCGCCGAAGATCTGCGCCACCTGCGGCACCGCCTTTTCGGCCGCGCGATTCATGCTCAATTCGAACGCGTCGACCTTGGCGCCCTGGCCAAGCTGACGCGCCAGCTTGCCGGCCTGTTCGAGCTTGCCCGGCAGCGGGATGCGCACCTTCGAGTTATTCCAGAACCCGCCGTTGCGACCGAGACTGTTGATCGCGTTGGTCGTGCCTTTGGCCAGGGCCTCCTTCAGGCCGGCGGCGATGTCGCTGGTCGGCAGGTTGCTGCCCAGATGCGACGAATCGGCGCCGTGGGTCGATTGCCTGACCTTGTTCAACAGATCCTTGAACTGGCCGGAACCGGCAGCTGCCGCTGGCACCGCCGCCATGGCCACGGCGAAACCCAGCACTGCGCAACGAATCCGGATGTTCATGACGAGCTCCTGCATGGTCGAGTGAAGAGCCAGTGTACGCCCTTCGAAATCATGCGTTCTTGCGTGATCATTCGGGTAATGACCGATGCGAAACAGGGTGGTTCGGGATTGACCGTGGCGGCCGACCGGACGACTCTTGCCTTATCCTCTTGCCCTATCCTCTTGGCTTGTCGTTGAGGAGGGTCGCCGATGCAAGCCGCCGTCATGCCCAAGCCCAGCCCGGCCAGCAGGATTCTGTGGGTCGCCATCGCCATTGTCGGCGCCTTCTGCCTGGGCGTGGTCGCACTCCGGCGCGGCGAGCCGATCAACGCGATCTGGCTGCTCGCCGCCTCGATCGCGATCATCGCGATCGGCTATCGCTACTACGGCAAGTTCGTCGAGCACTCGGTACTCAAGCTCGATCCCACCCGCGCGCCACCCTCGGTGCTGCGCAACGACGGGCTCGACTACGTGCCGACCGACAAGTGGGTGGTGTTCGGCCATCACTTCGCCGCGATTGCCGGCGCTGGCCCGCTGGTCGGCCCCGTGCTGGCCGCGCAGATGGGTTATCTGCCGGGCACACTGTGGATCCTGTTCGGCGTGGTGTTTGCCGGCGCGGTGCAGGACTTCATGATCCTCGGCTTGTCGCTGCGCCGCGATGCGCGTTCGCTCGGCCACATGCTGCGCGAGGAGCTTGGCCCTCTGCCCGGCATCGTGGCGATGATCGGCGTGCTGGTGCTGATGATGATCGTGCTGGCGGTGCTGGCCCTGGTGGTGGTCAAGGCGCTCACGCACAGTCCGTGGGGCACGTTCACCGTGGCGTGCACCATTCCGATCGCTGTCCTGATGGGCTGGTACATGCGCTGGTTCCGTGCCGGACGGATTCTCGAAGCGTCGATCATCGGCCTGATGCTCCTGTTGGCCTCGATCTGGTTCGGCAAATACGTGGCCGATTCCGCCACCCTGGCACCACTGTTCGATTTCGATGCCGAATCGCTGGCGTGGCTGCTGATCGCCTATGGTTTCTGCGCTTCGGTGCTGCCAGTGTGGCTGCTGCTGGCGCCGCGCGATTACCTCAGCACCTTCCTCAAGATCGGCACCATCGCGCTGCTGGCGCTGGCTATCTTCATTGCCGCGCCGACCCTGCAGATGCCGGCCGTGACCAGGTTCATCGACGGCAGCGGCCCGGTGTTCGCCGGCAACCTGTTCCCGTTCCTGTTCATCACCATCGCCTGCGGCGCGGTGTCCGGCTGGCATTCGATCATCGCCTCGGGCACCACGCCCAAGCTGCTCGCCAACGAAGGCCAGGCACGCATGGTCGGTTACGGCGGCATGCTGATGGAGGCGTTCGTGGCGATCATGGCGCTGATCGCCGCCACCTGCCTGCACCCGGGCGTGTACTTCGCGATGAACTCGCCCGGCGCGATCATCGGCACCACCGTGCAGGAAGCCGCCACCACGATCAGCCAGTGGGGCTTCGTGGTAACGCCGGACGAATTGATACGGACGGCCAAAAGCATTGGCGAGAACAGCATCCTCAGCCGCGCCGGCGGTGCGCCGACGCTGGCGGTCGGCATGGCCCAACTGCTGCACCACGTCCTGCCTGGCGGCGGCATGATGGCATTCTGGTACCACTACGCGATCCTGTTCGAGGCGCTGTTCATCCTGACCACGGTGGATGCCGGCACCCGCGTGGGCCGCTTCATGATCCAGGAGATCGTCGGCCTGATCCACAAGCCGTTGCAGGAAACGGAGTCGTGGATCGGCAACCTGCTGGCCACCGCGATCTGCGTCGCCCTCTGGGGTTACTTCCTGTATCAGGGCGCCGTCGATCCGCTGGGCGGCATCAACACCTTGTGGCCGTTGTTCGGCATCGCCAACCAGATGCTTGCCGCGATCGCGTTGATGCTGGCCACCGTAGTGGTGGTGAAGCTCAAGCGCGAGCGCTTCGTGTGGGTGCCGGGCATCCCGGCGTTGTGGCTGATCATCTGCACGCTCACTGCCGGCTGCGAAAAGCTGGTCGGCCCGATCAGCTTCACCGCCGCCGCCAGCAAGTATTCGGCCGCGCTGCAGCATGACCAGTTGCTGGCTCCGGCCAAGACGGTTGCCGCCATGCAGCAGATCATCACCAACAACAAGGTCGACATGGCGCTCACCGGCTTGTTCATGGCGCTGATCGTGGCGATGCTGCTGTTTTCCCTGCGTGCCCTGGTCAAGGCCTGGCAAACCAGTCACCCGACCGCACACGAAGAATCGTACGTGGCCCTGAGCAGCATTGCCGGTTGAGGAGGATGCGATGAACGCCAGCTTTCGATCCTTGCGCAAGTGGGCAGTGCAGACCGCCCGCCTGTGCTGCGGCATCCCGGATTACGACACCTACGTGAAACACCTGCGCCAGCATCATCCCGAGCGAGAGGTGCCGAGCCAAGAGGCGTTCTTTCGGGAGCGGCAGGAGGCGCGCTACAGAGGCGGCGGCGGACGTTGCTGCTGACGCAGCCTGGGATCGGGAGGCGTCGGTGATTGAAGCCGTTGCCCGACGTGGGTGCGGTGGAATGATCCGCTACGCAAGCATGGAGCATGGATCGGTGCTGGATCCGATCCGGATTCCGGTGCCTGGTCATGGCCTTCGGCAGCAGGCAAGGCAACCCGCCGCACATCCTGCCGGCCCGGCACCTGGCCGCCTGCGTTCGCCGCACGCAACGAAAACAGGTTCTTCGCCAGATCCAGACCAATGGGTAAAGTGCGCATCATGATTTCGTCTACTGCCAACCACTGTGAGGCAACACCATCAAGGCGCCTGACAGTCGCAGCAAGAGAAGGCTCGTTCCACGCATCAAGCCGCAGGAGAACCCCATGAAACGCACCTGGACGATCATCGGTGTGGTCGATGTTGCCCGCAGCTTCAAGTGGTATCAGTCGCTGCTGGGCCTGCCGGAGGCGCGCCCCGCCCATGACTACTGGGGACAGATCGTGGACACGGATGGCACGGTGCTGCTCTGCCTGCACCAGTGGGGCGAACATGACCATCCCTCGCTGACCAGTCCCGACCGCGCGGAGCCTGGCAATGGCTTGCTGTTGTTCTTTCGCGTGGATGATTTTGACGAGGCGCTGACCAGGGCCCGCGCTCTTGTCGCGCGGCTTGCAGAAGAACCGGGCGTGAACCCCAGGACGGGAACCCGGGAGTTTGCGTTGCGTGATCCCGACGGATACCACGTCATGATAAGCGCGATCGCCGAAGGCTGAAAATGGCGGCAAAGCTCTGGCCCGCGTCGGCTGCGTGACGGGTATTCATGGCCCGCTATTCGCGCTCGCAGCCGAGTTTGCCGGCATGGGATGGATCTTCGTCCGGCCGCTGGCAACCGGCGGTGTGCCACGCTCGTGTGCATGAATGAAAGCCAGCACATCGCGCAGTACGGGAGCCTGATGATGCATCGGTCGCGACAACGCGAGCACCAGGGCCATGTGGCCGACGCCGGGGTAGAGTTTCAGTTCGGCATCGTCATGCGCGGCCCGGGCCTTGCGTGCAAGCGACATGCTGCCGGCCGCACGGACTTCATGATCGGCAGTGCCCTGCAACAGCAGCATGGGCGGGTTGTTGCCACGGATGAAGGTGATCGGGTCGGCGCGGCGCTGCGCAACAGGTAGCGTGCCGAAGAGATGACGCATGCCGGTTTCATTCCGTGGTATCGGCACGAAATCGTAGACGCCAGCCAGGCCGATGAAGCCGGCCAGATCGTGTGGCGAAAGGCCGTCCGTCGCCAGCCAGGCGGGATCGGTGGCGAGCAGGCCGGCGATCTGGCCACCGGAGGAATGGCCCATCACGAACAGGTCCTGCGCATTGCCGCCCAGGCTTGCGGCGTGTTCATGCGCCCATCCCACCGCACGGGCTGCGTCGTGCATGAAGTCATCCAGGCCTGCGCGTGGGTATTTGCGGTAGTCCGGAATCACTACGATCACGCCGCGGGCGGCCAGCGCGGTGCCGACGAAGCGGTACCACTGGCGCTTGCCATGAGTCCAGTCGCCACCGTAGAAAAACACCACGAGCGGTGCATGCGACGCGTGCACGGGTCGATACACGTCCAGGCTGAGATGTTGTGCCGGCGCGAACGCCAGATGCTGTTCAACCAGGATGCCCTTGCGCTGGTCGGTGCTGTTGAGGGCACTGAACAGAAGGGTTCGGCAGCCACCCAGCAACAGCATCGCGCCGACCGCGATCATGCATCCGATGCGGCGATGAAGACGAGGCTGTTGCGGCGTGGGCAAACGGATGATCCTTGATCACGGTGGTCGGTGCGACGGGCTCGGCTGGCAGCAGCCTGTATCAGGCAGGTGTCAACGGATGATCCCGGTGGTTCGATGACAGGCCCTGTGGCATGTGCAGCAGGATGTGCGGTTCGCAGCCTGCCGATCATGTTCCTGCATGGACACCGCCGTGACGCCAGACGTGCCATGATCTTCGTCCCTTGCATCCTGCCCTTCGAAGGAGTCTCTCATGCAATATCGTCGCGTCGGCTCATCCGGCCTGCAGCTTTCCGCGCTGTCGTTCGGCGCCTGGGTCACTTTCGGCAAGCAGGTGGGCAGGGCGCAGGCACGCGACATGCTGGCATTGGCGCACGATCACGGGGTCAATTATTTCGACAACGCCGAGGTCTACAACCACGGCGTGGCTGAACAGGTGATGGGCGACGTGCTGGCCGACCTGCGCTTCCCGCGCGACAGCTACTGCGTTTCCAGCAAGGTGTTTTTCGGTGCGGTGGACAATCCACTTCCGACCCAGCGCGGGTTGTCGCGCAAGCATGTGACGGAAGCCTGTCACCAGGCCTTGCAACGCCTGCGTGTGGATTACCTGGATCTGTATTTCTGCCATCGGCCCGATCCCGACACGCCGATCGTCGAAACGGTGGCAGCGATGGATGCGCTGATCCGCCAGGGCAAGGTGCTGTACTGGGGCACCAGCGAGTGGCCGGCCGAAGCCATTGTGGAGGCGCATCGCGCGGCTCGCGAGAATCATTTTTACGCGCCGGTGGTCGAACAGCCGGAATACAACCTGTTGCATCGCGAGCGGGTGGAACAGGAATACGCGCCGCTGTACGAGAAATTCGGGATGGGTACCACGATCTGGTCGCCGCTGTGCTCGGGCTTGCTGAGCGGCAAGTACAACGAGGGCATTCCGGCTGATTCGCGCCTGGCGCAGCCGGGCTACGAATGGTTGCGCGAAAGCGTGCTTGGCAAGGGCGATGAACGTCTTGGCATGGTTCGCGCCTTGCAGCCGATCGCGGACGAGCTGGGTACCAGCCTGGTGCAACTGGCGATCGCCTGGTGCCTGCTCAATCCGCATGTCTCGACCGTGATGCTCGGTGCCAGCAAGCGCGAGCAACTGCAGCACAATCTCGGTGCACTGGAATTGCTGCCGCGACTGGATGCGAGCGTCGCGCAACGAATCCGCAAGGTGGTCGAGGTCTGATCGCGAGACAGGGGCGCGGGTGAGTTGACAGTTTAATGAGAATCATTATCATTTAACCGTCACTCGCCTGTCGTGGAAAATCCATGCCCATCCTGTCCTTGCGCACGTCCTCATCTCTGTCCTCGCCCCGGCGAGCCGCGCTGCAACCAGCCTCCGCTCCCGCTGCCGCAAGACGCCACGTGTCCAGCCAGTCGCTGCTGGAGGGGGCGCGTGAACTGGTCATCCAGCATCAGGGCAGCGAGTATCACCTGCGCCTGACCCGCAATGACAAGCTGATCCTGACCAAGTAGTCGTGGTCGATCACGTCGCCAGGGTGGCAGCAGCAGGCGCGGCAGAAACGCTGGCCGGTTCGCTGCTGCATGGCATGCGGGCCCTGTGTCCGGATGTCGGTGACACGGTGATCGAGCGTCGTCCACTGGATCTGTCACCACGCCAGCTGGCCGCGGTGCTGCCATCGCTGGGCAAGCTGCTGTACCTGGCGCGGAGCCGGTGCGATGCATCGGACGATGCGCTGCCGCCGGGCTTGCTCACGGACATGGTGGAGTTGATGCCGTTGCTGCAGTTCCGGCAATTGCAGGCGGCCAGCCTGATCACGGTCGAAGGACCCTGTGAATGGATTGAATGCCTGGACCGGTGCGGCCATGCAAGCGCACGCCTGTATCTGCTGCCGGACAGCGATTATCTGGCCTGGGATGGCCTGCATGCCGCCGTCGCGCCGGTTGCGCCGGACATGCCTGCAGCCTCGGCGGCACAGCCATGCCTGGAGCGAGCGCGGATCGTGCAATTTCGCCAGCGGGCATGGGCCGGCATGCAGTTGCTGAGTATCGAAATGTGCATGTGCATTTCGCCGATCAGCTGCCGCGTGGCGAGACGGATCGTGCGCAGCGAAGTGGTTTCCGGCTGGCTGCCCGAACACCATTGAACAGCCGGGGCAGGTGGCCGTCCGATTGTCCGGCGACTGTCCGCGGACACTGGCATCACCCCGACGAGTGATCGCAAGTCATTGAAATACAAGTTTCCATCCGGCTGCAGTCGGATGGCACGCAGATTGCTGTATCCCAAGCAAGTAACCGCGCTTCACGCGGTCGGGGAACGGCATAGATGATACGCGACACCTCAGCAACCGACCGCATGGTCGAGGTCAAACCCAATCGCAAACGGCAGCTGATCCTTGCTGGCGCCGGCGCCGTCGTGCTGGCGTTGCTGATATGGCTGGCACCGGGCATCGGGCGGTTGTTTTCCGCTTCGGGTTCGGTAAGCGCCTCGCGCCTGTCGTTCGCCACGGTCGAGCGCGGCCCGTTCGTGCGCGACATCGCCGCCGAGGGCAAGGTGGTGGCCGCCGTCAGTCCCACCCTGTACGCCACCTCCGGCGGTGCGGTGGCCTTGAAGGTGCACGCGGGCGACACGGTCAAGAAGGGCCAGGTGCTGGCCACCATCGACAGCCCCGAACTGACCAACAAACTGGCACAGGAACAGAGCAACGCCGACGCGATGCAGGTGGATTACCTCAGGGCGCAGATCGATGCACGCAAGCAGCGCTCCGCGCTGCAGAAGGCGTTCGACAATGCAAAGATCGATCAGCAGACCGCCCAGCGCGACCTGGATCGCTACCAGAAGGCCTTCCACGAAGGCGCCGTGCCGGGCATGGACGTCGACCGCGCCAAGGACACCCTGGACAAGGCCAACATCGCGGTCGAGCACGCGCGCAGCGATCTGGGCATGGACAACGCCAGCCTCAACTTCGAGGTGCAGTCGAAAAAGCTGGCGCATGAGCGCCAGTTGCTGATGGTGACCGATCTCAAGCGCCAGGTTGACGACCTCAACGTGAAGTCGCCGGTGGACGGCCAGGTCGGCCAGCTGTTCATCGCCGAAAAAGCCACTGTCGCCAAGGACGCGCAGCTGCTCAGCGTGATCGACCTGTCCGCGCTGCAAGTGGAGATGCAGGTGCCGGAAAGCTTCGCCCGCGATCTTGGCATCGGCATGACCGGCGAGATCAGCGGCAACGGCCACACCTGGAAAGGCATCGTCAGCGCGATCTCGCCCGAAGTGGTCAACGGCCAGGTCGCCGCCCGCCTGCGCTTCGATGGCAGCACGCCGAAGCAACTGCGCCAGAACCAGCGGCTGTCGGTGCGTGTGCTGCTCGATCACCGCGACAACGTGTTGACCGTGCAGCGCGGCTCGTTCGTCGACGAATCCGGTGGCAGCTATGCCTACGTGGTGCGCGACGGCATCGCCAGCAAGACCCCGATCCGCGTCGGTGCCTCCAGCATCGACAAGGTGGAGATTCTCGAAGGCCTGAAACAGGGCGACAAGATCGTGATCTCCGGTACCGACAACTTCAAGGGCGCGGCGAAGGTCGCGATCAGCAATTGAGGCGGTGTCCGGCAAGAGCCGCTCGCTGACCCTGCCACGTTTCACCGAACACCGAACACCGAACACCGAACACCGAACACCATCTCCAACCACCGAGGAACCACCATGCTGAAGATGACTCACCTGTCCAAGGTCTACCGCACCGAAGTGGTGGAAACCTATGCGTTGCGCGATTTCAACATCGACGTGAAAGAGGGCGAGTTCGTCGCCGTCACCGGCCCGTCCGGCTCGGGCAAGACCACCTTCCTGACCATCGCCGGCCTGCTGGAAACCTTCAGCGGCGGCCAGTACCACCTCGACGGCATCGAGGTCAGCAACCTCAATGACAACGCGCGCTCGAAGATCCGCAACGAGAAGATCGGCTTCATCTTCCAGGCGTTCAACCTGATCCCCGATCTCAACGTGTTCGACAACATCGAGGTGCCGCTGCGCTACCGCGGCATGAAGTCGGCCGAGCGCAAGCAGCGCATCATGGAGTCGCTCGAACGCGTCGGCCTCGCCTCGCGCGCCAAGCACTACCCGGCCGAACTCTCCGGCGGTCAGCAGCAGCGCGTGGCGATTGCCCGCGCCCTGGCCGGCAGCCCGCGCCTGCTGCTGGCGGATGAACCGACCGGCAACCTCGACACCCAGATGGCCCGCGGCGTGCTGGAGCTGCTGGAAGAGATCCACCGCGACGGCGCCACCATCGTGATGGTCACGCATGACCCGGAGCTCGCCGCGCGTGCCCAGCGCAACGTGCACATCATCGACGGCCAGGTGGTCGACCTTGCCGAAGAGCCGCGCTTCCACGCGCATGCGGCCGAGGCCGCGCAAGGTCACAGCTGAGCCGCGTGCCGCAGGAGCGACTTCAGTCGCGATGCTCGTGCCGCTGGCCCCCCAAAGCACAGAAGCATCGCGGCTGAAGCCGCTCCAACAAAGGCTGCTCCAGCCAAAACTCAGGTTGTGACCATCGAGTCCGCGTTCAACAGAGTACACAGATGTTCGGTTATTACCTCCAACTCGGCTTGCGCAGCCTGCGCCGCAACCCCGCACTCACCGCGTTGATGGTGATGGCGATCGGGTTCGGCGTGGCTGCCTCGATGATCACGTATTCCGTGTTCCGGGCCGTGTCGGGCAATCCGATTCCCGACAAATCCGCGCAGCTGTTCATTCCGCAGATCGACAGTTGGGGGCCGCAACAGAACGAGAAGGGCGAGCCGCCGGAAGCGCTGAATTACGTGGATGCGATGGCGCTGCTGCGTGCGCACGAAGCGAAGCGCCAGACCATGCTGTACCTGGTTCAGATGTCGGTGTTGCCGGATGCCGCGCATGACCTTCCCATCGCCGCGAATGGCTACGCGGTCGGCAGCGACTTCTTCCCGATGTTCGAGGTGCCGTTCCGGTACGGCAGCGGCTGGAGCGCGCAGGACGACCAGGCCCGCGGTGCCGAGGTGGTGATCAGCAGCCAACTCAACCAGAAGCTGTTCGGTGGCGTCGACAGCGTGGGCCGCACGGTCAACTTCAGTGGTCACGACTATCGTGTAGTGGGGGTGACCGGCCACTGGAACCCCTCGCCGCGCTTCTTCGACTTGTTCAGCACCAATGGCTTCAGGGACGCCTCGGACTTCTACATGCCGTTCACCCGCGCGCTGGATCTGAAGATGCGCCCGGGCGGCCGCAACAGCTGCCGCGGCAAAATCACCTTCACGACCTGGGAGGATTACCTGCAGAGCAATTGCGTGTGGATCACCCCCTGGGTGGAGCTGGACGGCGCCGCCGATGTCGCGCATTACCGCCGCTTTCTCCAGGGCTATTCCGCCGATCAGCAACGGGCTGGCCGTTTCGACTGGGCTCCGAACGTGCGCCTGCGCGACGTGATGCAGTGGCTCGACCACGAGCATGTGGTGCCGCCGGAAAGCCGCATTTCCCTGCTGGTGTCGCTGGGCTTTTTCCTGATCTGCCTGATCAACACCATTGGTCTGCTGTTGGCGAAGTTCCTGCGCCGCGCCGGCGAAATCGGCGTGCGTCGCGCACTCGGGGCCTCGCGCCGGGAGATCTACACGCAATACCTGATCGAGGCGGGCGCGGTGGGCCTGGCTGGTGGCGTGCTGGGCCTGCTGCTTACCGCCGCGGGTGTGTCTGGCGTGGGCGTGCTGTTCCCGCCGCAGATCGCGAAGCTGGCGCGGCTCGATGTCGCACTGGTGGGGCTGACCCTGCTGGTGGCGATCGTCGCGACCGTGCTCGCGGCATTCTATCCAGCCTGGCGCGCGGCACGCGTGCAGCCGGCCTGGCAGTTGAAATCCAACTGAGGGGATGAGCATGAGCCTGCAGATCAAGCCGATCCTCATTGCGTTGCGTCGTCACAAGGCCGGTACGTTGCTGATCGCACTGCAGATCGCGCTGACCCTGGCGATCGTCTGCAATGCGCTGTTCATCATCCACCAGCGGATGGCCAACCTGTCGGCACGCAGTGGTGCCGACGAGGCCAACGTGTTCGTGATCCAGAACCAGTGGGCTGCCGACCGGTCGACGCAGCAGGTCGATGCGCAGGTGCGGGCCGACCTGATTGCGTTGCGAAACCTGCCCGGCGTGCGCGATGCGGCCCCCTCCACCGGCTATCCGCTGCAGGGCGGCGGCTGGGACAACTTCATCACGATGACGCCCGACCAGATCAAGCCGACCACCGATTCGGCGGTGTACATCGGCGATGACCATCTGCTCGACACACTCGGGTTGCGCTTGGTCGCGGGGCGCAATTTCCATCCCGGCGAAGTCCTCGTGATGGGTACCCAGGCGGTGCTCGTTCCGCCGCAGGTGATCGTGAGCAAGGCCCTGGCCGACCGCCTGTTTCCGGATGGCTCGGCGCTGGGCAAGAGCTTCTATGCGATGAGTGCCACGCCCAGCACGATCATCGGCATCGTCGATCGCCTGCATCGACAGGGGGTGTCCTCGTGGGACAAGGCTCATGTCGGGCAGTCGCTGATCTGGCCGGCGCGACCGGATGACGCGCGCGGCATCTACTACATCGTGCGCGCCAAGCCGGGGCAGCTTGCCGACGCCATGCGCGAGGCACCCAAGGCGCTGTTCGCGCAGAGTCGCATGCGCATCATCGATCCGAAAGACGGTGTGCTCGACTACGCGCAGATCCGCCATCGCGTGTTCGAAAGCGATCGCGGCATGGCGATCCTGATGGGTGTCATCAGCGTGGTGTTGCTGGCGATCACGGCGGCCGGCATCGTCGGGCTCACCAGCTTCTGGGTCGGCCAGCGGCGCAAGCAGATCGGCGTGCGGCGTGCGCTGGGTGCCACGCGGCACGACATCCTCAGCTATTTCCTTACCGAAAACCTGATGATCGGGCTCGGCGGCGTGGTCGTGGGCGCACTGCTGGCGATCGTCATCAATCTGTGGATGGTGACCCGATTCGAGATGGACCGCATGTCACCGGTTTATGTCGTCGTCGGCGTCATTGCCTTGCTGTTGCTGGGGCAGGGCGCGGTGTTCGCGCCGGCATTGCGTGCGTCGCGCGTGTCGCCGGTGGAGGCGACTCGCAGCGTGTGAATTTCATTCCACCCTCTGCAAGCAGAGGGTGGAGACAGACAACGGAGAGACGGAATGTTTGCCTACTACCTGGAACTGGCACTTCGCAGCCTCAAGCGCAGCCGCGGCCTGACCGTGTTGATGGTGCTGGCGATCGGCTTCGGCGTGGCCGCGTCGATGACCTCGTGGTCGGTGTTCCGCGCGGTGTCGGGTGATCCGATTCCGTGGAAGTCCGCCCGGCTGTTCGTGCCGCAGGTCGACATGTGGGGGCCGGATGGCCGCAGCCCGGACGGCGAGCCGCCGGATGCGATGGACTACACCGACGCGGTTGCCCTGATGCGCGGCCACCGGGCGAAATTGCAATCGGCGATCTATCAGATCTCGCCGTCCATCGTGCCTGCAGAAGCCGGCAAGCATCCGCTCAACGTGGGCGGGCATGCGGTGTACAGCGAGTTCTTCCCGATGCTGGACGTGCCGTTCCTGTACGGCAGTGGCTGGAGCGCGAGCGACGACACCAACCGTGCCCAGGTGGCGGTGATCGCCAGCAAGCTCAACCAGAAGCTGTTCGGCGGGGCCGACAGCGTGGGCAAGTCCGTCAATATCGAAGGTCGCGACTATCGAGTGGTCGGCGTGCTGAACGACTGGAATCCACAGCCGCGTTACTACGATGTGGTCAACAGCGGCGGCTTTTCCACCGGTACCGACGAGGTGTTCCTGCCGTTCCAGACCGCGATCCAGGCGGGCATTTCCAACGATGGCAATACCAACTGCAACGCAGTGCCGACGGAATCGGGTTTCGTCGGACTGCAGCATTCGGCCTGTGCGTGGATTGCCTTCATGGCCGAGCTGGACGATGCGGCAGCGGTGAGCGCCTATCGCGAATACCTCAACGGCTATGCGCGTGACCAGCAGCAGGCCGGGCGTTTCCGCTGGGCACCGAACAACCGCTTGCGCAACCTGCCGGCATGGTTGGAAAGCCAGCACGTGGTACCCAGCGACACCAAGGTGTCGTTGCTGGTGGCACTGGGTCTGCTGCTGGTCTGCCTGGTGAACACGGTGGGCTTGTTGCTGGCGAAATTCCTGCGTCGCAGCAGCGAGATCGGCGTGCGCCGCGCGCTGGGTGCACCGCGCGCCGCCATCTATGCGCAGTTCCTCACCGAGGCCGGCATCGTCGGCGCCGCCGGTGGCGTGCTGGGCGTGCTGCTCACCGGTGTCGGTGTCGCCAGCGTGGGCTGGGTGCTGCCGCGGGACATCGCGGCGCTGGCGCGGGTGGATGTATCGCTGCTGGTGCTGACCCTGCTGGTGGCGGTGATCGCCACGACGCTCGCTGGTCTGTACCCCACCTATCGAGCGTCACGCGTGCAACCCGCGTGGCAGCTGAAATCGAATTGAGCGGGCGGATGCCACTTGCCGTCATCCCGGCGGCTCGGGCAGCGAGACAACAAGACATTGGATTCCAGCGTTCGCTGGAATGACGAGCGAAAGAGGACACCTCCATGAAACTGCATCCCATCCTCGCCGCATTGCGCAAGCACAAGGCCGGTACCGTGCTGATCGCGCTGCAGATCGCGCTGACCCTGGCCATCGTGTGCAACGCGATCTTCATCATCGGCCAGCGCATCGAGCGGGTGAACCGGCCCACCGGGCTGGACGAGAGCAACCTGTTCCTCGTCAACCAGCAATGGGTGGGTGCGCCCAGTGCCGACACCGCGGCCGGCGTGGAAAAACTCGACGCGATGCAGCGCGAGGATCTGGCTGCCCTGCGCAACCTGCCCGGGGTGGCGTCGGTGGTGCCGATCAACTCGCTGCCGCTGCTCAATTCGTCCTGGACCGGTTCGGTCTCGCATGCACCCGGCGCTCAGGCCGGCAACAAGGGCAACACCCGCACCGCGTATTACTTCACCGACGAGCAGGCATTTTCCACGCTTGGATTGAAGCTGGTGGCGGGTCGTGCCTTCAACGCCGGCGATGTGCAGCACCAAGGGTTTCGCGACAGTCCCCCGCGTCCGATCGTGATCATCACCCAGGCGCTGGCGGACAAGCTGTTCCCGCACGGCAGTGCGGTGGGCAAGGTGATTTACAGCGACGGCAGCAATTCGCCGAGCACCATCATCGGCGTGGTGGCGCGGCTGCAGATTCCCTCCAGTGGCAGTTTCGGCAGCAGCTTCGCGTGGTATTCCACCTTGGTACCAACCCGGCTGGACGCGAACTTCGCACGTTACGCCGTGCGCACCAAACCCGGTCAGCTTGATGCGGTGATGCACGCGGTGACGCCGTTGCTGTACAAGGTCAATCCGTTGCGGGTACTCGACGACGACAGTGTCAGGCCGTTCTCCGACATCCGCGCCAAGGCGTACCGCGCCGATGTCGGCATGGCGGTGCTGATGGGCGTGATCTGCCTGATCCTGATCGCCGTCACCGCTGCCGGCATTGTCGGCCTGACCAGCTTCTGGGTCGGCCAGCGCCACCGGCAGATCGGTGTGCGCCGCGCACTGGGCGCGCGCAAGATCGACATCCTGCACTACTTCCAGATCGAGAACCTGCTGATCGCCGGCATCGGCGCGGTGCTGGGCGTGTTGCTGGCGATCGGCCTCAACCTGTGGCTGATCACCCGCTACGAGATGGATCACCTGCCGGTGCCGTACGTGCTGCTCGGGGTGATCGCGGTGCTGGTGCTGGGACAGGCGGCCGTGTTCGTGCCGGCGCGCCGGGCATCCAATGTGTCACCGGTCTCCGCGACCAGGGCCGCGTGATGAACATCGAACCTGCAGGAGCGACTTCAGTCGCGATGCTCTTCATTCGGGAGATCAGGAGCAGCGGCATCGCGACTGAAGTCGCTCCTGCAGATTGTGCGGGAAGCGGTTTTATGGGTATCAACCGGGGAATGACGCATGTTCGCCTATTACCTTGACCTGGCCCTGCGCAGCCTCAAGCGCAACCGCGTGCTGACCACCTTGATGGTGCTCGCGCTGGCGCTGGGCATCGGCGCATGCATCACCACGCTGACGGTTTTCCGGCTGTTGTCCGGCGACCCGCTGCCGCAGAAAAGTGCGCAACTGTTCTACCCGCAGCTCGATCCGTATCCGAAGGATCAGCCGTTTTCGCGCAGCGACAGGATGCCGTGGCTGATGACCTACGTCGATGCCATGAACCTGGTGCGTGAGCACAAGGCCGAACGGCAGGCGGCGATCGCGATGAGCCACGTCAAGGTGACGCCGCCCGTCGCCGGCGGCAAACCGTTCTTCAGCGATGGTGTGATGACGACCTCGGACTTCTTTCCGATGTTCGGCGTGAGCTGGCAATACGGCAGCGGCTGGAGCGCCGCAGATGACGAAAGCCGTGCGCCGGTGGTGGTGATCGCGGGCTTCCTCAACGACAAGCTGTTCGGTGGCGCCGACAGCGTCGGCCGCAGCATCCGCATCAACGAACATGATTTCCGCATCGTCGGCGTGCTCAAGCCCTGGGATCCGCAGCCGCGCTTCTACGGCTTGCGTCTGGGTGGTCACGATTACGGGCAAGCCGACGCGGTGTTTCTTCCGCTGCAGGCCGCACGTGCTGCCGGGTTCGATCCCAGCGTCAGGATGTCGTTCGGCAACAACGCCTCAGCGCCACTGGAAACCGCTTCCAGCATCTGGCTCGGCGTATGGGTGCAGCTGTCCGGTGCAAGCGAGGTGGCCAGCTATCGGACTTATCTGGCCAATTACGCGAAGCAGCAGGTGGCGCTGGGGCGCTTTCAGCGCTCGCGCATCAAGTTGTCCGGGCTGATGCAGTGGCTCACCGACCAGCACGTGGTGCCGGATGATGTGCGCCTGCAAGTCGGGCTGGCTTTCGGCTTCCTGCTGATCTGCGTGGTCAACACGGTCGGCCTGCTGCTGGCGAAATGCCTGCGCCGTTCGCGCGAGATCGGCGTGCGCCGGGCGTTGGGTGCGTCGCGCAAGACGATCTTCGCGCAGTTCATGGTCGAGGCCGGCATCGTCGGCATCGCCGGCGGCGTGCTCGGCTTGTTGCTGGCCGAGCTGGGGCTGTGGGGCATTCGCCAGCAGCCGGCCGAATACGCCAGCCTCGCCCATCTCGATGTGGGCATGTTCGCGTTGACCTTCGTGGTGGCCTTGCTGGCCAGCCTCGTCGCCGGCCTGCTGCCGGCATGGCGCGCCTGTGCGGTGGCGCCCGCCCCGCAATTGAAAGCTGCCTGAGGTGCGCATGGAAATCCGTCCGATTCTCGCCAGCCTGCGCAAGCACCGCATTCCAGCCATCTTGATCGTGCTGGAAATCGCGCTGGCCTGTGCCGTGCTGTGCAATGCGGTGTTCATGATCAGCCAGCGCATGGCGACCATTCACATGGGCAATGCGATCGACGAGCAAGGCATCTCGGTGATCAGCTTGAACGGTGCCGATCCGCAGCGCGCCGCCAGCGATATTCCACGCAATGTCGCCGCCCTGCGCGGTATCGCTGGTGCCATGCATGTGGCCGTGAGCACCGGGGTGCCGCTGGACACCGAGGCTGCGATAAGCGGCTTCACCACTACGCCGGATGGCCAGAGCACGGTGAATACGGCGGAGTATTTCATCGGCAGCGATGGCGAGCAGGCATTGGGGCTGCGCCTGCTGCAGGGCCGGCATTTCAACGCGGACGATTATGCCAATGGTGGCGTCGACGGTTTCCTCTCGACCAGCCATGTGATGCTGATTACGCAAAGCGATGCGAAACGATTGTGGCCGGGGCAGAGTGCACTGGGGAAGGTGCTGTACAGCGACACCGGGCACTGGACGGTGATCGGCGTGGTTGCCGATGTGCTGGCGCAGGAGCCCGCCTTCAGCGGCAGCAGCGGCCGCTATTCCAGCGTGTTCTTTCCCCTGCGCCCGGATGCGGTTCTGAGCGACTACATCATCCGCAGTGCGCCAGCCGATCGCGACCGTATCGTGCGCGAAGCGGTGAATGTGCTGGGCAAACTGGAGCCGAGCGCGGTGGTGAAGGGCAAGACGTATGCCGCCGTGCGCAGCGACTATTTTGCCGACGGTCGCAGCATGGTCTGGATGCTGGCCCTGGTGTGCGCGGTGATGCTGGCGGTGACCGCATTCGGCATCGTCGGCCTCAGCAGTTTCTGGGTCGGCCAGCGTCGGCTGCAGATCGGCATTCGCCGCGCGCTGGGTGCCACCCGCGGCAACATCCTCAGCTATTTCCGTACCGAGAACTTCCTGATCAGCAGCGCCGGCGTGCTGCTCGGCATGGCGCTGGCGTTCGGCATCAACCTGTACCTGATGCAGCACTACGAGCTGGCGCGGTTGCCCTGGTACTACCTGCCCGGTGGCGCGTTGGCGTTGTGGCTGCTGGGCCAGCTGGCGGTGCTGGGGCCGGCGCGGCGCGCCGCCAATGTGCCGCCGGTCGTGGCGACGAGGTCGGCGTGATGAACAACGACCTCGCCACCTGTTGGAGCGGCTTCAGCCGCGATGCTCTTGCCCTTGGGGCCTGCGGGAAAAGCATCGCGACTGAAGTCGCTCCAACAGAGTCGGCGGGAATCACGATGACTGGTATTCACCAGAGAATGCACTGATGTTCACCTATTACCTCGATCTGGCCCTGCGCAGCCTGAAGCGCAACAAGGCGCTTACCGCGCTGATGGTGCTGGCGATCGCGCTGGGCATCGGCGCGAGCATGACCACGCTCACGGTGCTGCACGTGCTGTCCGGCGACCCGCTGCCGGGACTCAGCCAGACGCTGTACTACCCGCAGATCGATCCGCGCGACAACAGCGGCCTGTTCCCCGGCAAGGAGCCGCCGGAGCAGCTCACCCTTGTCGATGGCCAGAACCTGCTGCAGGCAAAGCGCGCAGATCGCCAGGCATTGATGACCGGCGGCTCGGTACCGATCCAGCCGGATTCCTCGGCGCTGGACCCGTTCTATGTGGAGGCGCGCTATACCAGCGCGGACTTCTTCCCGATGTTCGCTACGCGGTTCCGTTATGGACGGGGTTGGAGCGCGGCGGATGACGAAGCGCGGGCGCGCGAGGTGGTGCTCAACAGCGACGTGAACCAGCGCCTGTTTGGTGGCGCCGACAGCGTGGGGCGCACGTTGCGCATTGCCAGCACCGCGTTCCGCATCGTCGGCGTGCTGGATGACTGGGCGCCCAGCCCGCACTTCTACGACCTCAATACCGGCTCCTACGGCTACACGGAACAGGTGTTCATCCCGCTGCAGACGGCCTTGGGCCTGCACATGGACCACAACGGCTCCAACGACTGCTGGGGCAACGGTGCCGGCGGCGTGGGGCACATCTATCCCTCGGACAGTTGTGTGTGGATGCAGTTCTGGGTGCAGTTGGACACCCCGGCGAAGGCGGCGGCGTACAGGCAGTTCCTCGTCCATTATTCGCAGCAACAGCAGGCGCTGGGACGCTTCGCCAAGGCGCCGAATGTGCGCCTGCGCAACGTGCGGCAGTGGCTGGCGTATGAACGCGTCGTGCCCGACGACGTTCGCCTGCAGACGGGGCTTGCGTTCGGCTTCCTGCTGGTGTGCCTGGTGAATACCGTGGGATTGATGCTGGCGAAGTTCCTGCGCAGTACCGGCGAACTGGGCATACGCCGCGCGCTGGGTGCGTCGAAGCGGGCGCTGTTCGGACAGTTGCTGGTGGAATCGGGCGTGGTTGGATTGGTCGGCGGTGTGGGTGGCCTGCTGCTGGCGCTGCTTGGCCTGTGGCTGGTGCGGCACCGTCCGTCCGACTATGCATCGCTCGCGCATCTCGACCCGACGATGCTGCTGATCACCTTCCTGCTCGCAGTCGGTGCCACGTTGCTGGCGGGTCTGTTGCCGGCATGGCGTGCCTGCCAGATTCCCCCGGCCCTGCAGCTGAAAAGCAATTAGCCCGAGGCACGATCATGGAATTGAGACCGATACTTTCCACCCTGCGCCGGCACAAGATCACCGCGACTTTGCTGATCCTGGAAATCGCATTGACCTGCGCCATCGTGTGCAACGCGGTGTTCCTGATTGGCCAGCGCCTGCAGCACATGGAAATGCGCACCGGCATCGACGAGCATGCTTTGGTGCAGATCCAGCTGGCCGCGATCACCCCATCGCCGGACATCTACGCACGCGCCAGGGAAGATCTCGCCGTGCTGCGCCAGGTGCCGGGCGTGCAGGCGGCGGCGTTGACGAACCAACTGCCGCTGGGAGGTTCCTCCTCCAACTCAAGCATCAAACTGGACCTGGCCCAGCGCCAGCCCACGCTCAACGCCGGCACCTATTTCGGCCAGGACCTGGCGCAAACGATGGGTGCACGCCTGGTCGCAGGGCGCTACCTGCAGCCCGCCGAATTCGTCGACGCGGACATCGTGCTGAAAGCGCTTGCCACTGGCGACACCAGGCAGTTGCCGGCGGTGACCGTGATTACGCAGGCGATGGGGCACCGGCTGTGGCCAGGGCAGAACCCGCTCGGCAAGACGCTCTATATCGGGCCGGTCGGGGTGCGCGTAGTTGGCGTGCTGGCCGACCTGGCGCGCGCCAATGCGCACGACGATGCCACCGCGCATTACTCGATGGTGTTGCCGTTGTTCATGGGCGCCAGCAAGGACCAGAGCTACATCATCCGCACCCGTCCGCAGGATCGCGAGGCCGTGCTCAGGGCTGCGGTTTCCGCGCTGAAGAAGGCTGATCCGCAGCGGGTGGTGACCAGACAGCGAACCTACGACGAGGTGCGCAGCAAGTTCTTCGAGAACGATCGCGCCATGGCCGGCATCCTGGTTGGCGTGATCATCGCCCTGCTGATTGTTACCGCGCTCGGCATCACCGGTCTGGCGAGCTTCTGGGTGGCGCAGCGTCGACGCATGATCGGCGTGCGTCGCGCGCTGGGCGCCACCCGCGGCGACATCCTGCATTACTTCCAGACCGAGAACTTTCTGCTGGCGACACTCGGCATCGCGCTGGGCATGCTGCTGGCCTACACCATCAACCTGTTCCTGATGCTGCACTACGAATTGCCGCGTTTGCCCGCGATCTACTTTCCGGTCGGCGCGATCGCGCTGTGGCTGATCGGTCAACTCGCGGTGCTGGGGCCGGCGCTGCGGGCGGCGGCAGTGCCACCCGTTGTCGCGACAAGGAGCGTGTGATGGCCAACTACCTCACCGCCTGTTGGAGCGGCTTCAGCCGCGATGCTCTTGATGCGAACCTTGAAAGCAGAAGCATCGCGGC
>DATMTH010000057.1:0-64385 GCA_035564915.1 Rhodanobacter sp. | reverse complement strand
GTGGAGCTCTGGATCGACATCTTGAGCGCGCTTCAATTGCCCACGTGATGATTCGGTGTGTCGATGAGGCCGTGTACGGTCATCAGGTGCGCCAAACCAAGCACATGATCCACCTGCAGCTTTTCCATCAAACGCTGTTTGTAGGTGGAAACGGTTTTGGGGCTCAGATTGAGCCGCTCGCCGATGATCGTCAACGGCTTGCCGCGCACCAGCATCATCGCCACTTCAAGCTCGCGACTGGACAACACATCAAACGGCGAAACATTGCCGTCGAGCGTGGCCAGTGCCAGTTGCTGCGCTACCGCCGGCGCCAGGTAGCGACGGCCACCGGCGACCTGGCGAACGGCAGACACCAGCTCTTCGGCGCTGCAACCCTTGGTCAGATAACCAAGTGCGCCGGCATCAAGCAGGCGTTTCGGAAAGCGTGCGTCGTCGACCACCGTCACGACGACGATGTGGGTGGACAACTTTGATCGGCAGACACGCTCGGTCAGCTCGATCCCGCTCATGCCGGGCATGTGCACGTCGACCATCGCTATGTCCGGCTTGAGTGTGCGGATCAGTTGCAGACCTTCTTCCGCGCTGCCCGCCTCACCGCTGATATTGATATCCGGCTGCTGCTGCAAAATCATCCGGAAGCCGGTGCGAACCAGCTCATGATCGTCCACCAGGACTACATTGATCATTTGACGCCCTCCTTGGTTGGGCCGCATGAAATTAGGCTGCATGGTGTTCCATTGCAAGCAACCACTCACACATGCCGGGGTTCAAGCATCGCATGCCGGCATGCCGCCAGCATGATCCTGCGCCAGAGCCTCACGGCCTGCCGACAGGCCATTGCCACGAGTGTGCAAGATCACGATGTCCGTGTGCGGTACGCATTTCGACAGCCCCGCAGGGCGATGCAGGCCGGGGTGATCCGGCCAGGCAAGCCGGGACTTCCACGCAGGTCGGTCGATGCGTGCATTCATGCTCGGTCCTGGCAATCTGACGGGCCAGCTGCATCGCCTCGTCCAGCGGCAGTTTCGCGAACAGGACATCCGCTTGCCGGCAGACATTCCAGCCGCTGCCCAGCGATGGTCTGAGTGAAATCGTCAACATGAGCATCATCCCGTGGCGCAGTGAAAGCGGCTGTGGTGATGACGGAATCGAACCACGCCATCGCTGTGTCCGCAGCGCAGAATGACATGCACTGAAAACCCGTTATGTCGGCAAAATCCTACAGCTACTGTACGGGGATTGCCGCCATGCCCGATGCCATCCGGCCACTGCGGCCCGGCTCGGCACTACCCGATGACGCAGCAGTTGGATTGTGGGAGCATGCTGCACGCCTTCCCGCATGGTGTTGTCATGAAAACAGCCGGATATCTTTCGTTCGTTGCCTGTTGTGCCTTCGCGCTGCCGTGCCCGGTACGCGCCACCGCGACAGCATCAGCCTTCCAGCTGAGCGATCTGCAGAAAATCGTGCACCTCGGCGAACCGCAGATTTCTCCCGATGGCAAGCGTATCGCCGTGATCGTTTCCACTCCTGATTTCAAGACCGACAAGAGCAAGCAAGAGCTCGACCTGATCGATGTCGCCAGTGGCAGCCGGCGTGTGTTGACCTGGAAGCGGGAAGACATTTCCTCACCGCGCTGGTCGCCGGATGGCGGTCGGCTGGCCTTCATCGCGAAAGATGCCCAGAGCAAGCAGGGACAGCTTTACGTGATGCCGATGGATGGCGGTGACGCCATCCGTGTCACTGAAGCCAAACACGGCGTCGATTCCTACAGCTGGAGCCCGGATGGCAAGCAGCTTGCCTTCATCAGTGCCGACGACGCGGCCAACGCCAAGGCCATCAAGGCGCATGACGACGCGTTCCAGGTGACCGACAATCACTTCCTCACGCGTGCCGCCCTGACGCCATGGCATCTGTGGTTGGTACCCGGCACGGGCGGCCCGGCGAAGCGGTTGACCAAAGGCAGCTTCAGCCTGCAGACCGACCAGCAGGACGGCGCGCCCGACCCGGCATGGAGCAGGGACGGTCGAAGCATCGCGTTTGTCCGCTTCCCCGGGCCTTACTGGGGGCCCTCGTTCCACTCGGTCATCGATACCGTTGCCGTCGGCGGCGGCACACCGGCTCCGCTGGTGAAGGATGAAGGCGCCATGGACGTCCGCTACGCCCCGGGCAGCACCACGCTCGCCTTCATGCGTCCGCGCGGCGGCGACCAGAACAACGGCAATGCGGTCTACGTATCTGTCGATGGCCGCACGCGCGACGTCACCCAAGCGCTCGCTCGCAACATCAACAGCTATGCGTGGCTGCCGCGTGGCAAGGCGCTGCTGTTGGCCGGCGCGGAAGGCACCCGCTCGGTGTTGTGGCAACAACCGCTATCGGGCAAGGCGAAACGACTCGAACTTGGCGACGTGGAGGCTGGCACCGACGTCAGTGTATCGAGCACCGGTGCCCTCGCCTTCATCGGCAGCACGGCGACTCATCCGGGTGAGCTGTACGTGATGCCCTCGGTGAACGCCAAACCACGCCGTCTGACCAACCTCAATGCGTTCGTCGACCAGCTCGCCCTGGGTCGCACCGAAGCGATCCAGTGGCAAGGGCCGGATGGCTTCCATGAAGACGGCGTACTGACTTACCCGGCCGGTTACAAGAACGGCAACAAATACCCGCTGGTGCTGGTGATCCACGGCGGTCCGGAAGCCGGCTCCACCGTGCAATTCTCGCCGCTGCCGCAGTTGCTGGCCGCCGCCGGCTTCGTGGTGTTCCAGCCGAACTATCGCGGCAGCACCAATCTCGGCGACGCCTACCAGCATGCGATCTACCGCGATACCGGTGATGGCCCGGGCAAGGATGTGATGGCCGGCCTGGCGGCGGTGGAAAAGCTCGGCATGGTCGACGAGCAGCGGATCGGCGTGAGTGGCTGGTCGTACGGCGGTTACATGACCACCTGGCTGACCGGCCACTACCCGTCGTCGTGGAAGGCCGCCGTCTCCGGTGCCGCGCTGACCGACTGGGTGATGGACTACACGATCGCCTACTACCAGACCGGCGACACCTACTTTTTCGGTGGCTCGCCGTGGAGCGCGAAGGATCGCGACATCTGGCGCGAACAGTCACCGATCGCAGCAGCCCACCACGTCACCGCGCCGACCCTGATCATGGGCGACGTGGGCGACCCCAACGTGCCGCTGGTGAACAGCTACGAGTGGTACCACGCCTTGCGCGACAATGGCGTGCCGGTGGAGTTCTACGCCTATCCGGTGGACACCCATTTCCCGCATGACATCGTGCGCACCACCGACGTCTACCGACGCTGGGTGGGCTGGATGACCAGGCACCTGCAGTAGCGCCGGTATCGCGCAATCACCCGAGATGCTGCGCCACCACCGGGTCGAGCGAGCGCATGAATTGTTCGACGGCGGTGGTGTAGTCCGAAGGCAGGCCCAGTTGGCTGTCGATCTCGCCGTGCCGAAGATCTTCCTCCAGCACCCGGGCGTGACTGCGGAGCGACTCGGCCTTGCGTGCAAACGCATGTGCCTGCGGGCAGGAATCGCGGCGGCGACTGGAACATACGGCGAGAAACGGCACGATGCGACCGTGCATCTGCTGGTACGGTGACACGGTCAGCCAATCAGCGGCAGACGTGCCGAAAGCCTCGTCGTACAGGTGCAAATGCCGACCTTGCATGATCTGCACCACGTCGAGGCTGGCGCTGTCCAGCGAGACGGTGCCCAGCCATGGTCGCGCACCCTGCCTGGATGCCAATGCTCGTTCAGCGGTCAGCAACGCCACCAGGTGCGCGCCTGCGGAATGCCCCATCAGGATGAAGCGGCTGGCATCGCCGCCCCACTTCGCCGCCTGCTGTTGGGCTACCGCCAGCGCACGCGCGACGTCTTGCGCCTGCTGTAGCGGCGGAGTGCCCGGAAGCAGCCGGTAATTGGTCGAGATGACGATGAAACCACGTGGCACCCAGCGTGTGATCTTGTTCTGGATCACCCCGGCCGCAGCCTTGTCGCCACGTCGCCAGCCACCGCCGTGCACCATGAAGATCACCGGCGCATGATGGGCTCGGGCCGGTACGTAGACATCGAAACGCTGATGCGGATCGCGGCCCCATGCCACATCGTGCATCACCCGAGCGCCGGCCGGCAGTACCAGCGAGTCGACCTGACCACCGATGGCATGGCGTTGCGCCAACCGCTCGCGCAAAGTCGATGCCGAGGCAACTTGCCCACCGAACATCCACATCAACACCCATACCGCGATGGTTTGGCCAACAGCGAATTGCAGTCGCGACATCCGGCCCCCCTTCTGCACGCCGATGACCATGCCGGCCATCGATTTCCCATGCCTGCGGGAAACGCGCCTGACTGCGATGGGCATACACGGTTGCCGTGATTGGCCTCGCCTTCATCGACACGGCATGGCGCGACACCCTGTGCGGTGTTGCCGGCAGGCAAATGCGCTGCGCGCTATTTCTTCTGCCAGGCGCCGGCGGCATTCTGGTAGTACCAGCCGGCATGCGCCTTCTCGATCCAGCTGCGGGCGAAGGTGGCACGAATCTGCGCCTCCCATTCGGGATGATTGTTGGCGATGGCAATTTCACGATACAGCGCGGTGCGGTCACGATTTTCATCGGCGACAGCGGCATTCGCCTGGGCGCGCTGGCTCAATGGCACCTTGGCGGCATCACGCATGGCCACCATGCCATCGTGGGTGAAACCTACCGCACCACTATCGAGCAAGCTGCCCAGTACACCCTGGAAACGCGCATGCATCCGACCACGGATCGCTTCGGTGGCGCTGGTCTGGATGCGGATATTCGGCACATCGCCGGCCTGTGCAGCCGGAATCAGCAAATCGAGCAGCATGGCCGAAGGTTGCGCTCCGCCTTCCTTCGGCGTGGATGGCGGCTGCTTCGGTGCCTGCTTGGCGGGCGGCGTGGCCTGGTCAAGCACGTTGCCGATGAACTGGTCTGCGGCCTTCTGCGCAGCCGCCTCGGGAAAATAGACATTGATCGTGACGCAACCGACCAACGCCACGGCCAGTGAGGTCAGGATGACGAAGGTGAGTTTGCGCATGGTGTACTCCAAGGTGGAAAAGATGATCGACAAACGCCTGTCGCATCATCAACGGACTTGTGGTGACGCACCGTGAATGGCGTCGTCCAGACGTTTTACCAGGGTGGGCCAATCCACCCGGGTCTGGTGGCCGATCACTTGCAAACGCGGCAGGCCACTGCCCTCGAGAATAGTGTAGCCGTCGCCGGTGTTTTCCAGGCCACTCATCGAGCATACCGTGCCCTGCAATGTGCAGTTGAGGCCGATCTGCTTGTAGCCGAAGGTCTTGAACAGTTTCAGGACGGCGCCCTGCAGGCCCGCCGCGATGCCGCCGCCACCGACGCTGGTGAGGTTGTTTACCGCGCGTTGACTGATTCGTCCGCCACCACCGGCAAGCAGGCGGGCATGGAATGCCACCGGGCTCCAGTTGACCAGCCGCAAATCATTGATCGAGCCATCCAGCCGTCCGGTGATGCTGCCGAAATCGAATACGCTGGTCATCGCGGCCAGATCCAGCTGATTCAACGCGATATTGCCGCTCAGCACCGGGCTTGGCCCGAAGGGCTGTTGCAGCGACAACTGCGTGATATCGACGAAGCCTCCGAACACGCTGGCGGTCAGGCCACCGTCCAGTTCGATGCGATCATCAACCCAGCGCAATGATGGCACGGCGCCACCGAGCGTACCGGGGAAGGCCGGCCAACCCACTGCCTGGCTGAATGCCGCCATGTCGATCCCGGTCAGCGCCAGCGAGGTTGCCAGCCGCTGCCCTTTCTCTGCGGCAGGATTCCAATCCAGCTGGCTGACATGCAAGCGACCGCCCAATACCGGCATTTCCAATGGCTGCTGCAGGCTGAGCGTGCCGGCGCGACTCTGCCAGCGCGATTTGGCTGCCCCGCTGTCGATCCGGTAGAACTGCAGCTTGTTCCAGCTCAGCGTGGTGGCAGGTCGTTCGTCCAGCGCCGCCCAGTCCAGTCCACCCTGCAAGCCGTTGATGGCGACCCGGCCATCGGCATCTGCCAGGTCAAGAGCGTCGGTAGTGAAGGCAAAGCGGCGCAGACCATCGACGCGCAGATCCATGCTGCCGCTCAACTGCCCGTTGATTCGCATGTCGCGCAGCCCGAGGGTGTTGAGCCAGGCCTTGCCGTAACGCTCATACGCTGCGGGGAAGCTGGCATGCAGGCGATCGAGCCGCAGCGACTTCAGTGTGCCGGCGGCATCGAACACCATCGCTCCATCCAGTTGCACGGCATCGGGATCATTCAAGCGCAACCGGCTCAGCGTGACGGCGCCGCTGCGCACGGCGGCATGCAGGTCGAGCTGTACCGGATGATCGGGCAGTTTTGCATAGAGTGAGCCCAGCAACAGTTCGCCGCCGCGCAAGCTGGCATCAAGATCAAGCTGGGTGGGCACATTGTTCGAATCCAGATTGAACCGCCCGCTACCATCCACCGCCTGTCCCGCCAGAGTTCCGGACGGCGTGTCAAAGCCCACACCCGCGAGCGTGAACTGGCCGGACGCCCGGACGCCGGTATCACCCAGATCCAGTGCCAGTTCGGCATCCAGTCGACCACCGGTTGGTCGCCCCGACCAGATCGTACCGAGCAATCCCTGCAGCCAGCCGGCGGGGAGATCCTGCAGATGAATCTGCGCGTGACTGGTCTGATCCAGCGGAAACGCCGCATTGATACTGGCCTTGCCTTGCAGTACATCGATCAGCAAGGTGTTGGCCGCTTCGCTCACCGTGATTTTCACCAATGCACCACTCAGCGCACCGCCAGCAGCACCGGCGAGGCTCAGTTTGCCGTTGAATATCCAGCGCATGCGGTCGTCACGCAGCAGCTTGCCATCCATGTT
Source organism: Rhodanobacter sp. (assembly GCA_035564915.1). GTDB lineage: Bacteria > Pseudomonadota > Gammaproteobacteria > Xanthomonadales > Rhodanobacteraceae > Rhodanobacter. The sequence goes on along the minus strand of DATMTH010000057.1, from coordinate 57,473 downwards.
CAAACCGACATGACGCCAACCCAACGCTGGCAGATCTGCCTGTGCGGCATGCAATTGCAGCATGATGCCCGCCGTACTGTCCTCGCCCAACTTGACGCTGACCTTCTGCAGATCAACACCTTGCAGCTGGATCGATTTCGCCGTCAGCAACACGTCCGCACGCGCAAGCGGTGCCCACAGCATCCCCAGCAGGAGGCCGAAACAGAGCAAAAGATGGCTTGATGTCGTGCGCATGTCAGGCCATTCTGCCAAATTCAGATGAACGACAAGGAATTCGTCATGAATCAACCGCCCGATACGGCCCCATGCGGCTCGGCTCCCCGTGTGCTGGTGGCCGACGATGACCCGTCCAGTCGTCGTTTTCTCGGCGATGGCCTGCGTTCGCTCGGGGCGGAAACGGAAACGTGCGTTGACGGCGAGACAGCTTTGCAACTCGTCCGCAACGTGCACTTCGATCTGTTGCTGCTGGATTGTCGCATGCCGGCCGGCGGCGCCCTGCATATCCTTGGCAACTTGCGCGCCGACAGCCAGGCCCGTTCAGCCGATGCGGCTGCCGTGGCCACCAGTGCGGAGCTCGAAACAGGCGATCGGCAACGCCTGCTCACTGCCGGGTTCAGCGAGATCCTGCTCAAGCCCTGCTCCCTGACCGACCTGCAACGCATCCTGGCTCTGGCGCGGCCCGTGCACGCGGTGATGTGCGTACTCGACGATCACATGGCATTGAGCAGCAGCGGCGACATCACCACCATGCGTGCGCTGCGCGCGCTGCTGCGCGAGGAGCTCAGCCAGCTCCTGAGCGAACTGGACGCGCTGAGCACTGACGTTGCTGGCTTCAGCGACCGCCTGCACCGGCTGCGCTCATCCTGCGGCTTTTGCGGAGCCACCGCACTGTCCGAACAAATCGTGTTGCTGCAACAACAACTGCGACAGACGGGTGCCAATCCAACGGCACTCACGCGATTTCGCAAGATGCTGGAAACCACCGAGCGGGCGCTGGAGGGCCAGCAGCCCGCCGGGCAGGGGTGATCGGGCGGAAATCCAGCGGAGCTGGAGCGGAATTCTCCGGTTCACTGATCAGCGACGGTTGGCCGGATCAACAAGCGACGGGTACAGGGATTGGAGGTGCGAAACCCGCGCAGACCGATCCGCTGCGATCAGGCAGGCGGCTGGCCGGACATGTCGGTATCCGATGTCGGACGTCGACGGGACACTGCCATGCTCAGCACCCTCCAGGCGCGCAGTTCAGCACCACCAAGGTGAAAACGGATCACCTCGCGCATCATGTCGCGCAATGCTTTCAAGCCCTGGTTGTCGGGCATTCGATCCTGCTCCAGCGCCTGCAGATCGCTGCCGCGCACGGCCTGCGGGTGGGTTGTGGCGCAGCGCACGGCGCCCTGTTCGGCCATGAAGCGGTAACTGGCCTGCGCCTGCAAGGGTTCGCCCGTGTCACCCTCGTGCCCCAGCGGCAAGCCGTAGCCTATGGCTTCCAGCAGGTCACGTTCGAAACGACGCAGGCTCCAACCCAGCGACTCATTGGCGCCAAGCCGGGACACGGTGACGGCGTATGCGTCGAACAGCGCCGGGATCGGGTCCTGGCGCCCGGTCAGGCGCACCACCAACTCGTTGAGATACAAACCGGCCAGGCCGGCGTCTCCCGTGAGCCGGGTCGGCGTGCCGACGACCTCGATCGCGGTCATCGTGGCCATCTCGCCGCGCAGCAGCAAACCCAGCGCAAGCGGCTGAAACGGCTCCAGCTGGGCCCGCTTCAGACGCGCGCGCTCGCCGCGCACACCGCGCGCCACCACACCCAACCGACCGTGGTCGCGAGTGAGGCATTCCAGCAGCAGCGATGTCTCGCGATAAGGTCGCGCGTGCAGGACGTAGGCAGGTTGCTGTTCGATCCGCATCAATCAGCACCAGGGCCGAGTGAAGGGTGGCGGGTGCGCCTTGCTGCACGATCTGGCAGGACGTGGAGGCCGCGGACGAGGCTCCGGGCTTGCGCACTCGCGTTTCATCCCTCGCCCCTCGCGCCTAATCCGTGTAGCCGAATTTCTTCAGCATGTTGTCGTCGTCAACCCAGCCTTCACGCACCTTGACCCACAGCTTGAGGAACACCTTGCGCTCGAACATCTTTTCCATGTGGCGTCGTGCGCTGGAGCCGATCGCCTTCAACTGCGCACCGCCCTGACCGATCACGATCGCCTTCTGGCCGGCACGCTCGACCCAGATGATCGCGTGGATCTCGGCGATACCGTCGGGACGGTCATTGAACTGCTCGATCTCGACCGTGGTGGCGTACGGCAACTCCTGGTCCAGCCGCAGCATCAGTTGCTCGCGTACCATCTCGGCAGCGAGGAAACGCTCGCTGCGATCAGTGACCTCGTCCTCGCCGTAGATCGGTGGCTGCACCGGCAAACGTTCGAGAATCGCCTGTTCCAGCTCTTTCAGGCCCTGCCCTTTCAAGGCGCTGACGTAGTGGATTTCATCGTAGTGATGCCTGGTCACCAGCTCGGCCACGAACGGCAGCATCACCGTCTTGTCCTTGTTCAGATCGACCTTGTTGATCACCAGCAGGCGCGGTGACGATTGTTCGACCAGGGCGGCATAAAGCGCCTCGTCCTCATCGGTGAAACGGCCCGCTTCGATCACCTGCACCACCATGTCGACATCGCTGATCGCCGAGCGTGCCGCCCGGTTGAGGCTGCGGTTCATGGCCCGCTTGGCGCCACGGTGCAGGCCGGGCGTGTCCACATACAGAATCTGCCCGGCTTCGCTGGTATTGATGCCGAGAATGCGGTGCCGGGTAGTTTGTGGTCGCGGACTGATGATCGACAGGCGGAAGCCGATCAGCGCATTGAGCAAGGTGGATTTGCCCACGTTGGGACGCCCGGCCAGTGCCACCGTGCCGCAGCGGAAGTTTTCATGCGGCAAAGTGCCGTCCGCGGGATCCAGTTCGTGATTCATGACGTGTGCTCGGCAAGTCGGATGGGAAGTGTAGTGCTTTCGACGCGCATGACAGGCTGCGGGCCGGGAATCGGCCCGGCATCAGCTGCGCTGAAACGGCGAATGGTGCTGCTGAGGCAGGTTTCAGGCTTGGCGCTGCTGTTCCAGCAACTGACTCAGGACAGACTCGGCAGCGTCCTGTTCGGCCATGCGCCGGCTGCCGCCGGATGCCGTCGCCATGAGCGACAGTGGCTCGCTGACGCAGCAGCTCACATCGAAGGTCTTGGCATGATCCTCGCCATGGCTGGCGATGAGTTCATATTGGGGCAATGGCCAGCCGCCCGCCTGCAGATGCTCCTGCAGGCGTGTCTTGGCATCCTTGGATGAGCGCCGCAACGCACCGATGCGTTCGCCGAACAACTCACGCACGGTTTGCCGACAGACATCGAAACCGCCGTCCACATATACCGCGGCGACCACGGCCTCGAATGCATCGGCGAGGATCGAGTCACGCCGAAATCCACCGCTTTTCAGCTCGCCCGGGCCCAGCCTCAGCTCGTCACCCAGTTCGAGTTCCCGTGCCACCACGGCCAGGGCCTGGCCGTTGACCAGTTGTGCACGCAGGCGCGACAGCTCACCCTCGTTCGATTTCGGGTGCACCTCGTACAACAGTTCGGCAATGATGGCCCCCAGCAACGCATCGCCGAGAAACTCCAGCCGCTCGTTGTTCGGCCGACCGACGCTGCGGTGGGTGAGTGCCAGCTGCACCAGCGCCGGATCGTTGAAACGATAAGCGAGTTTCAAGATTTACTCGCCCACATTGCCCTGCAACGGCACGCTCTTGTCGAAGTGCAGCAGGAAATCGATGTTGTACATGAACGGGATCTGCTTGTCGTAGACCACGTGCAGGGAACTGGCGCCTCCCTGATTGCGCTGGATCGTGATATTGGTCGGCTTGATGGTGGAATCATCGACATACTGGAAGTTCATCTTGAACATGAGTTCACGCCGGATTTCGTCCAGCGACTTGCCACTGGCGCCTTCGGAGCTGATCTGGTTCATCGCCTTGACCACACCCATGTACTCCGAATACGACGGCAGCAACTTCATGGCCATGTAGGCGAAAAAGCCTGCCACTACCATCACGATCAGAAACCCGATCAGGGTGATACCCGACTGCTTCGATTTCATAGTCCCCTCGCTACGCCGCCATGGCGGCCTGCCTGTCGATGATGAAACGCATGCCCATGCAACCTGCGATGCCGGCAGCCGGCGGCCATGTTGCCGTTGCCCGACCACATGGCCATGCTAGTGGATTTTCGCACCATTGGTGGTTGTGCGGAGAAGATATCGGCCTCGACCTTGCCGGGCCGTGATCGGCTCGACGCAGCCGATCACGGGCTCAGTGAATGATCTTGCCGATCCGCGAGAAGTCCACCCCACCAGTGCCCCAGCCCTTCCAGCTCATCCAGATCAGGAACGCCTTGCCGGCGAGATTCTTCTCCGGCATGCAACCCCACCAACGGCTGTCTTCGCTGTTCTCGCGATCGTCACCCATCACCAGATAGCAACCGGAAGGTACCACCGACGGCATGTTGGCATTGGGTATCGGCGGCGTCGGCATGCGGTTGGGCATGCGTGCAATCAGGTGATTGACCTTGCCCAGCTGCTCTTTCCAGACGGTGGCACCGTAAGACAGCAACTCCTCGTCGGCCGGCCGTGCTTGATTGCCGACGAACGGCCCGACCTCCTCGGCCTCGACCGGCTTGCCGTTGATCGTGATCTGGCTGTCGTGGACCTCGATCGTGTCGCCGGGCAGGCCGATCACGCGCTTGATCCAGTTCTGGTTGGGTACCGGAATGCTGCAATCCGCGTTGCCGCCATGCACGACACTGCCGTCGTCCCGATGGCAGGTAAAGCCAGGCCAGCGGAACACCACCACGTCGCCGCGCCGGGGCTCACCCAGCGACAGGATCTTGTCGTTGAATGCCGGCAGGCGCAAACCGTAGGCGAACTTGTTGACCAGGATGAAATCGCCCACGTCCAGGGTGGGCATCATCGAGCCGGAAGGAATCCGGAACGGCTCGGCCACGAACGAGCGCAGCAACAGCACCACCAGCACGACAGGAAACAGCGAGCGTGCCCAGTCCACGGCTACCGGATCGTGGTAGTCCTCGCCAGCGGCGTCCTGGCGCGCCTTGCGCCGCTTGTACAGGAACAGCCGATCCAGCCCCCACACCACGCCGAACAGCACGGTAAGGCCCAGCAGAATCGCGGCAAAATCAAATTCCATGTGTCGCTCCTGAAATCAGGGAAACAGAAAACAGGGAACCGGGAACAAATGCAAGCCAGCAGCAGCCGCGTCGTCCGTTCGTGGTTCTCCAGCTCTGGTGCTCCCGCTATTTGTCCACCTTCAAGACGGCAAGAAAGGCCTCTTGCGGAATCTCCACCCGGCCTACCTGCTTCATGCGCTTCTTGCCTTCCTTCTGCTTCTCCAGCAACTTCTTCTTGCGGCTGACATCACCGCCATAGCATTTGGCCAGCACGTTCTTGCGCAGGGCTTTCACCGTGGAACGGGCAATGATCTGCGCGCCGATGGCTGCCTGGATCGCCACGTCGAACTGCTGGCGCGGGATCAGATCCTTCATTCGTTCGACCAGTTCGCGGCCGCGGCGGTCGGCATGGCTGCGGTGCACGATCAGGCTCAGCGCATCGACGCGGTCGCCATTGATCAGCACGTCGGTGCGCACGAACGGGCCGGCCTCGAAGCGGTCGAAGTGATAATCCATCGAGGCATAGCCGCGCGATACGGATTTCAGCCGGTCGAAGAAGTCCATCACCACCTCGGCCAGCGGCATTTCGTAGCTGATCTGCACCTGGGTGGCCAGGTACTGGATCGAACGCTGCACGCCGCGCTTTTCCTCGCACAGCGTGATCACGTTGCCGATGTAATCCTGTGGCGTGAGGATATTGGCGACGATGATCGGCTCGCGGATTTCCTGCACCAGGCTGGAATTGGTCGGCAGCTTGGCCGGGTTGTCCAGCATCAGGATCGTGCCGTCGCTCTTGAGCACCTCGTAAACCACGGTGGGTGCGGTAGTGATCAGGTCGAGGTCATACTCGCGCTCCAGTCGTTCCTGCACGATCTCCATGTGCAGCATGCCGAGGAAGCCGCAACGGAAACCGAACCCCATCGCTTCGGAGGACTCCGGCTCGAAGAACAGCGCGGCATCGTTGAGGCGCAGCTTGTCCAGCGCCTCGCGCATCGCGGGGAAGTCGTCCGAAGACACCGGAAACAGGCCGGCGAAAACGCGCGGCTGCATGGTCTGGAAACCGGGCAAGGCCTTGTCGGCGGGCTTGCCGGCATGAGTCAGCGTGTCGCCGACCGGTGCACCGTGCACGTCCTTGATCGAGGCATTGATCCAGCCCACTTCACCCGCGCCCAACTTGTCCAGTTTCTTGCGCTTGGGCGTGAAGACACCGACGTCATCCACTTCATGGGTCCGCCCGGTGGACATCACCAACAGCTTGTCGCCGGGCTTGATCTCGCCTTGCATCACCCGCACCAGCGATACCACGCCCAGGTAATTGTCAAACCAGGAGTCGATGATCAGCGCCTGCAACCGGTCGGTATCGAGCGGCTTCGGCGGCGGGATGCGCGCCACGATGGCTTCGAGCACATCGACCACGTTGAGGCCTGTCTTGGCGCTGATCGCCACCGCGTCGGTGGCGTCGATGCCAATCACCGCCTCGATCTCGTCTTTCACCTTTTCGATGTCGGCGGTCGGCAGGTCGATCTTGTTCAGCACCGGCACCACTTCCAGGCCCATTTCGACGGCGGTGTAGCAGTTGGCGACCGATTGCGCCTCGACGCCCTGGGCGGCATCCACCACCAGCAGCGCGCCTTCGCAGGCAGCCAGCGAACGGCTGACCTCATAGGAGAAATCGACGTGGCCGGGGGTGTCGATGAAGTTGAGCTGATAAGTCTTGCCGTCACGGGCGGTATACGGCAGCGACACCGATTGCGCCTTGATCGTGATACCGCGCTCACGCTCGATCGGATTGTTGTCCAGCACCTGTGCCTCCATCTCGCGCGTGGCCAGGCCACCGCAGAGATGGATGATGCGATCGGCCAGCGTGGACTTGCCGTGATCGATATGGGCGATGATGGAGAAGTTGCGGATCAATTCCATGGAACGCTGGCGGCCTGTGGGGCTTGAGTCTGCCGCCACACACCATGCATGACAGCGCGTCGACCGTGGGCGACGCTAACCCGGCATTATCGCATGGATCCGGTCATTGCCGTCCCGGCCGGATGACTGGCCGTGGTACTGCCTCACATCAGGAGGAAGCACCACGGCAACAGCCTGGCTGCAGCAGTACCTTATTTGCTGGCCGGCACGGTCAGCCCCACGAACTGGCTCTGGTCACCGTGGCGGACCAGCAGCAGCACCGTGGTACCGGGCTTGACGTCCCTGGTCGCCGCCTCGAACTCGGCCACGGTAGCGATTTTCTGCTGGTTGACCATCAGGATCACGTCACCCGGACGCAGCCCCTGCTGAGCTGCCACCGGACCGGTGATGTCGCTGATGACCACGCCCTCGCCCGACTTCAGCCCCAGCTGCTTGCGGGTATCGTTGTCCAGCGACTGCACGGTGAGCCCCAGTGCCGCCGAACCGCTCGAGGCACTCGATGACGTGGCCGCCTGGTTGTCCACCGCATTGCGATCACGCTTGGCCTCGCCAATGGTCACTTCGAGCGTCTGCTTCTTGCCGTTGCGCAGGATCTCCACCGGAACCCTCGATCCCGGCTTGGTCATGCCGACCAGTGGAGGCAGATCCGATGCCTGCTGCAACATGTGGTTGTTGTAAGCCAGAATGATATCGCCCGACTGGATGCCGGCCTTGGCCGCACCACTGTCCGGGGTAACGTCGGCAACCGCGGCGCCGGCGCCATTGTCGAGCTTGAACGCCTTGACGATGTCGTCATTGACGCTCGATACGCTGACCCCCAGCAGACCGCGCGATACGTAACCCTTGGTCTTGAGCTGATGCACCGCATTCATCGCCACGTCGATCGGAATCGAGAACGACACCCCCATGTAATCGCCGGTGTTGGAATAGATCTGCGAATTGATCCCCACCACCTGCCCTTGCAGATTGAACAGCGGACCGCCGGAATTGCCGCGGTTGATCGGCACGTCGGTCTGGATGAACGAGGTATACGGCTGGTCGCGCTGACCCAGGTTGCGCCCCACCGCGCTGACGATGCCCTGGGTCACGGTGTAATCGAAGCCGAACGGCGAACCGATCGCCAGCACCCACTGACCCGGCTTGAGGCTGCGTGAATCACCGATAGTTACCGTCGGCAGCTTGTCTTTCGCGTCCACCTTGAGCAGGGCGATGTCGTAAGTCGGGTCGGTACCGATCACCTTGGCGGTCAGTGTGCGCCGATCCTGCAGCCGCACGGTCACCTTGTCCGCATGATCGACCACGTGATTGTTGGTCAGGATGTAGCCATCGCTGGAAATGATGAATCCCGATCCCAGCGAGGTGTGCCTCTGTTGTTCCGGCGACGGCATCATCGGCATGCCGAAGAAACGGCGAAAGATCTCGGCCTGCGGATCGCTCGGCATCGGCTGTCCGGGCATCATCTGTCCGGCCGTTATCTGCGACTGCTGACGATCACCGGTGTACTTCGCCTCGACGTGCACAACAGCGGCGGCGTTGTTCTGCACGATGCCGGTGAAATCCGGCAACCCCGCGGCGGGCGCCGGCTGGGCCAGCGCCGAGCCGACACCGGCTACGCACAACAGTACGCAGCACGCCAGTGTGCGCAAGATGGAATGTTTCATGACTCCTCCTTGGTTGAACTTCAAACTGGGATACGCGCTGGCGAGCGGCCTCTTCCCGACTTGCCAGATCCGGTTTCAGACACACTCCCCCACGGCGCACAAAGCACCCCGTGCAGGATGAACGGTGGATGGGCTGAGCCGCGAGCGTCTGGCACGCGGACTCACCTCATTGGGCGAAGGCACCGGCCTGGCGCGAGCCTTCCGCGGTCGCGGGCTGCCCGTGATCAAGCAGCAGCAGGTAGCTGCCATCGTTGTTGTCGAGCGTGCGATACCCACGCATCGCCGGGTTAGTCAGCAACCGCCGCGAATAGCCCTGCTGCCGACGATTGTCGAAGGGTTCGCCGAAGGATGCCTGCTGACTCAGCAAGCCGGCCGAATTGCCACTCAGCCACGGCGGTACCGTGGCTGGCGCGGCTGGTGCGGCGGGTTTTCTGCTCGCGGGCAAGGTGCTGGCGACACTGGCGATCTGCTGGTGGACAGGGGCACCGACTTTCCCGCCATCGCCCGCCGGCTGGCTGATCATCAGGGCAGCCACCGCCACACTGGCGGCGATCGCGCCACCGGTGGACCAACGCAGCCAATGGCCATGCCGACGGGACTCGGCGACCGCAACCGGCGCTGTTTCCTGTTCGATTGCCTGCATGACCCGCTCGGCAAAACCACCGCTGGCCAATGGCGACGCCTGGCGTCGCAAACCCTCGCCGGCCACGTGATATCGCGCCCAGGCCTGACGCAGCGAAACATCGTGATCCAGCCGCCGCAGCAGGAAGCGCCATTGCTCGGTCGACAGCTCGCCGTCCACACCTGCACAAAGGCTTTCGCGAACATCCTGGGAAGTCGGTGCCTGTTTCATGTCTGATCCTCTTGGCCTGACAACAATGGCCGCAGCTTTTCGTCAATCGCTTCACGTGCCCTGAAGATACGTGAACGCACCGTACCGATCGGGCAGCCCATCGCTTCGGCGATTTCATCGTAGCTGAGGCCATCCACCTCACGCAGGGTGATGGCTGTCCGCAATTCTTCGGGCAAGGCTTGGACAGTGGAAAATACGGATTGTTCAATTTCCTGACGCATCAGTTCGCGCTCGGGCGTAGCACCATCGTGCATCCGCTCGCCAACCGCCAGGAACTCGGCATCGTCGGCATCGATATCTCCGCTGGGCGGGCGCCGGCCCATTGCCACCAGGTGGTTCTTGGCCGTGTTCACCGCAATCTTGTACAACCAGGTGTAGAACGCGCTGTCGCCACGGAATGAACCGATCGCGCGCCAGGCACGGATGAACGACTCCTGCGCGATGTCCTCGCATTCGGCGTGGCTGCGTACGTAACGCGAAATCAGCCCGATCAGCTTGTGCTGGTATTTGCGCACGAGCAGGTCGAAAGCACGCTTGTCGCCCTGTTGGACTCGCTCGACCAGCGCACGATCCAGTTCATTTTCGCCCATTCGGGCCGTATCCATCGTCAATGCCGTCTTCCGCTGCAGGAGCATATGTTGAACCGGACTGCGGCGCTCAGACCGCAATCCGGCGCCCGAGTTCAGCCTGGGTGTCCGGGCTGTATCGATCTTAACGCGTGGCTCGTTGCCTGGTTGTCATGATTGACGAAGCCAGCGGCCCGGCCGGCTCATGCCCCCGATGGCAGCCAAACCCGACTCAAGCCAGTTCGGTCTGGCGCGCATGCAGCAGACGCTGGCGTTCGGCCAGCATTTTGTCGAAACTGGCCGGCGGCAGCGGACGGCAAAACAGATAACCCTGCAATTCGTCACAATGGTGCGTGCGCAGAAATTGCATGTGCTGCTCGATCTCCACCCCCTCCGCGACCACAGCCCGATTCAGGCGGTGAGCCATTTCGATGGTGGCGCGCACGATCGCTTCGTCGTCGGGATCCACACCGATATTGCGCACGAAACTCTGGTCGATCTTGATCCGATCTGCCGGCAACCGCCGCAGGTAATCCAGCGAAGCGGCACCGGTGCCAAAATCGTCGATCGCAATGCGGCATCCGAGCCGATGCAAGGCATGGAGGTTTTCCACCAGGTTGGGCGCTGCCTTGATGCTGATGCTCTCAGTAACCTCAAATTCCAGCAGGGTGGGATCAAGCCCCGTCTCACGCAACACTCTCGTCACCATGTCCAGCAAATGCGGTTCCATCAGCTGTACTGCCGACAGGTTGACGCCGAGTGTCAGGCGCAGGCCGTAGGTTTTCTCCCATTCGCGCGCCTGCCGGCAAGCGGTGCGCATGACCCATTCGCCGATGGAGACGATCAGCCCGGTTTCCTCCGCCAACGGGATGAACACGGCCGGGCTGATGATGCCCAGATCCGGATGCTCCCAGCGCACCAGCGCCTCCATCCCGACGATGTCCTCGGTCTTCGTGTCGACCTGCGGCTGGTACACCACGCGCAGTTCACCGTTGCCCTCGGCATGCCGCAACCGGGCCTGCAACGCCATGCCATGCTCGCGCGCATATTCCGGACTGACTTCGTAAATCTGGAAATTGTTGCGCCCAAGATGCTTGGCCGCATACATCGCCTCATCCGCATGCTTGAGCAGAGTCTCCGCGTCGCCGGCATCGTCGGGGAAAAAGCTCACGCCCATCGACACGGTGACCTGCAATTCGGTGCCATCGTCGAGGAATATCGGCGCCTCCATCATCTGCACGATCTTTTCAGCCACGCGCAACACATCGTCATTCTTCACGATATGCCGCAACACCACAGTGAACTCGTCACCCGCATAGCGGGCCACCGTGTCCGAGGCGCGAATGCTGCCGCGAAGGCGCTGGGTAACCAGCCGCAGCACCTGGTCGCCGGTAGCGTGACCGTAGGTATCATTGATTGCCTTGAATCGGTCCAGATCGACAAACAGCAACGCGAAGCATTCCCCGTTGCGAGTTGCCTCACGCAGAATCGTATCCAGCCGGTCATTGAAAAGCAGCCGGTTTGGCAGCCCGGTCAAGGCATCGACCAACCCCTCCGCCCGACCCTGTTCACGTGTCAGAGCCAGTTCCAGCAACTGCGCGAAACGTGCAGCCGCGCAGCGCAATACCGGCTCGACGATGCTCATGTCGCCGAAGCCACGACGATTCCCCGCCAACATCGCACCGAGCACGACGTGTCGTTCGTCGAGCAACGGCAGGGCAACGAAACCGGCCAGATCCAGCTCTTGCAGCAGGGGATCTACCGTTGCCAGGCGCTGAGCATCACTCCGATACAGCATCGACTTGCCGCCGAGCACCTGCTGCAATGAACCCTGCATCTGTGCCGATGGCCAAACTGGATCGTCGCCATTCCACAGTTGCAGGATCTGCACGGGCGCATCGGCGCTATCCCCCCGAGCCGACCAGACTGCCAGATAGTCCAGCCCCAATTCGTCGAACAAGGCGCGACCAGCCGCAGCATGGGCATCGACACCGCTCACCGGGGTAGCAATGCGCGACAGCAGCGACAGCGCCGACTCCGCCCGCAGATCCGCGCGATCACCACGAAACAGCAAGGCAAAGGCATCATGACCTGCATGCCGGATACGCCGCGCGCTGACCTGCCCGGCATCGCAACCCTGGGCCGACTTGCGCCTGGCCGGATACCAACGGCGGTCGCTGTCCTTCAGCAGAGGTTGCAGCACTGCATTCTCGAGCTGCAACCCCTCTGACAGGGGCAACCCGGCCCAGTACGTCGCCGGCAGGTGACTGTTGCGGATCACGCTGGGATTGACCTCGAGCAGGCGCTGACCGGAAGCATCCAGCAGCAACCACTCGCCAGCGCCTTCCTCGAACACGTAGCGGTAATCCTCGTATTCGGTGCGACCGGACCTGGTGATCGACTGCCGTGCCTGCGCTCCTCTGGCCTGTGCACGCAACCAGCGCGGCACCAACTCGGTACCGATCTGAGCGGCACTCAGCCAGTCGACGATCCCGGGGGGCAGGTCGACGGGATCGACTGATGCCTCGTCGGCCAACACCACGATCAGTGGCGCCTCGGCACAACCGGGCAAGCGACGGAGCTTCTCGCAGCCGATTTGCGCCTGTTCCTCGTCACCACAGAGCACCAACACCAGCAATTGAAGCGGTTGCGGCGAATGACTGCCCTCAAGCAGGATCGCCGCATGGGTCAGATCGCGCGCACTGTAGACCTGCGGATAACCAGCCCGATCAAATGCATCGAACAGGTTGCGACGCAGCTCACGCTGAGCCGCCACCACCAGGATGCTGGAATTCATGCGCATATCCACTTCAGGCGAGCCAACGGCCATCACGCAGACGCAAACGCCGCGGTTGGCTGTCCTCGCTGTTCAGTCGCACCGCCAGGTCGCCCAGGTGCGCGCTAAGCGCCGGCGGTGCGTCGAGCAATACCACCCTGCGCAAATGCCCCTTCGGTGCCCGTGCCAGTTGGCGCAACAAACTGGCATCCACCGCCGACAACGGCAATTCCAGCCCGAGCATGAAGTAGACACCGAAATGCATGCTCTGCTGCATGTAGCGCAAGGCGTTGCCCAATCGCTCGCAATCCGGTACCCAGGCGTGCGCATCGCGCAGGCTGCTCAATCCCCGGTCGGGCTGCCACAGATACACGGCCTGTCCACTGTGTCGTGCAAGCGCACGAACCTGCTCCACCAGAGCGGAGGCATCTGTACTGTCGAGCACCACCAACCCACTCGGTGCAGCCAGTATCCGCTCAAAAATCACGGCACCGGCTTGCGGTGGGGATGAGGCCAGGGCAGAAATCATGCTGTTCTCGTTTTGGCTGGGCAGCATGTACCTGGCCGCAGAGGCAGCGGCAGGCAACCGGTCAGACGTGGCAGGCAATATGCAGTCAAGGGGTGATTCATGTCGGCACGATGAATCTTTGCGGCTTCCAGCACAAGGGCACATGGCGTGGTCTTCATGCTGCGCTCAGCCTGGCTCGGCGGCCATCGCCGGGAGGGGGTGATTTCACACCGGCATCACGACGCGGTCAAGTCAATCTGTCCCATCTCGCAATCAAGTCGGCAGAACGGTATGGTTCAGGGCTCCGCCACCACCTCAAGCATGCCCATGTTCGAAGGATTGCGCTTCAACCACTGGAAAACCAGCGATGATGCCGGCGTGGTCACACTGACACTCGATCGCGCCAACAGCAGCGTCAATGCGATCTCGCGCGCCGTACTGGACGAGCTGGAACAGATCGTCGAGCGACTGGCCATCAACCGGCCCAATGGCGTGATCATCCACTCGGCCAAGTCATCCGGTTTTGCTGTCGGCGCCGACATTCGCGAATTTGTCGATTACGCGAAGAACGACAGCGTGCTGGAAAACATCGAGCACGGCCAGCGCGTTTTCGAGGCCCTGGCGCGGCTGCCCTGCCCCACCGTGGCAGCCTTGCACGGCACCTGCATGGGTGGCGGAACCGAACTGATCCTGGCTTGCCATCTGCGCATCGCCGCCGATGACGACAAGACCCGGATTGCCCTGCCGGAAGTGATGCTCGGCATTCACCCGGGCTGGGGCGGTACAGCCCGGCTACCACGTCTGATCGGCGCCACCGAGGCACTACCGATCATGCTGACCGGCAAGTCGCTGTCTGCAAGACGCGCACTGGGCCTGGGCGTGATTGATCGTGTCGCACCACCTGACGCGCTACTGGCCGAGGCGCGAGTGCTGCTTCGTCATGCGCCTTCGCGTCCATTCGCCCGGCGCATCAATGCCTGGGCCAGCAATACGTGGCTGGCGCGCCAGATCCTGGCACCGGTGGTACTCAGGCAGACTGCCGCAAAGGTGCGCAAGGAGCACTACCCGGCATCGTTCGCGATGATCGGGGTGTGGAAACGTGGCGGCTCCGACATCCGCCAACGGCTGAGGCTCGAGGCACACTCGGTGGCAAAGCTGGCGCAGACATCCACCGCACGGAACCTGATCCGGATCTTCTTTCTGCAGGAACGCCTGAAAAGTCAGGGGAGCGGCATCGACGCCGATATCAGACATGTTCACGTCGTCGGTGCCGGCGTGATGGGTGGGGACATCGCCGCATGGGCGGCGCTCAAGGGCTTCGAGGTCACCCTGCAGGATCGCGAGATGAAATTCATCCAGCCGGCGCTGGATCGTGCCCGCCAATTGTATGAAAAGAAATTGAAAAACGAGGACTTGCGGGACGCCGCGAGCCGACGCTTGCGCGCCGATGTCGCCGGCAGCGGTATCGCCTCGGCCGACCTCGCCATCGAGGCGATCTACGAAAACGCCGAAGCAAAACAGGCGCTGTACGCCAGCATCGAACCGCAGTTCCAGGCCAACGAAATTCTGGCCAGCAACACCTCCAGCATTCCGCTGGACGAATTGCGCGGCAAGCTCATGGCTCCGCAACGCTTCCTTGGCCTGCATTTCTTCAATCCGGTGGCACAGATGCCGCTGGTCGAGGTGGTACGCCATGACCAGCTCGACCCCACCGTCGAGAAGCGCGCATTGGCCTTCTGCAAGGCAATCGGCAAGTTGCCGGTAGCCGTCAAGGGCAGCCCCGGGTTCCTCGTCAACCGCATCCTGATGCCCTATCTGCTCGAAGCCATGCGCATGTACAGCGAAGGTGTGCCCGGCCCGGTACTGGATCGCGAGGCGAAGAAATTCGGCATGCCGATGGGCCCGATCGAGCTGGCTGATACCGTCGGCCTGGATGTGTGTGCCTCGGTCGGCCGGGAGCTGGCGCCCTTCCTGGGGCTGGAACTGCCCCCGGGTCTGGACGAAAGGCTCGAAGCCGGGAAGCGTGGCAAGAAGGACGGCCAGGGCTTGTACATCTGGCAGGATGGCAAGCCGCAAAAGCCCGAGGTGGACAAGGACTATGTGACACCGCCGGATATCCAGGAGCGGATGATCCTGCCGATGGTCAACGAAGCCGTAGCCTGTCTTGCCGACAACGTGGTCGACGACGCCGATCTGCTTGATGCCGGAGTGATCTTCGGTACCGGCTTTGCGCCATTCCGCGGCGGCCCGATCCAGTATGCCCGCAGCGAAGGCGTGGACAAGCTCAAGACCCGGCTGGAAAAACTCGCTCAGCTTTATGGCGAACGATTCAAGCCGAAACATGGCTGGGATCACTCCGCGCTCACGCAGGGCAACGAACTCTGAGCGCTTGTGATTTTCGAACTCGAAGCCCGTCCAATACGAAAGCATGGCAAAGGCATGGCGAGAGCATGGCGAGGGCATGGATGCCCGAGTTGAGGCAATGCATGGAGCAATTGCCCGATGCCCGAGTTGAGGCAATGCATGGAGCATTTGCCCGATGCCCGAGTTGAGGCAACGCGTGAAGCAATTGCCCGATGCCCTGGCACGAATGAATCATGCAAGCGATTGATTTACCTTAGCGAGTACAGGCATGCGCCGGAGGCGCGCCACTGAAGAAAACCAGCGATGGCGGCTCTTTCTTCAGTGGCCCCGATTGCAGGCGATAGCCCGTGAGAGGGATGCTGGCAACTCGTCCTCTCCACGTCGATGGCGGTTTTACCAGATCAGATCATCCGGCACGCCGTCGTCGCCCGCATCGGTGGCGTTCGGATCGACCAGCAAGGCCAGCGGCCTGGGATCGATGTCACGCACCTGTTCGGCAATCTCGCGACTGACCAGCAGGTAACGACCACCATGCTGCACCACGCCCAATTCACCCTCATTGAGCGCGATCAGCTGCGCGCTGTCGACATGTACCCGACGAATCTTGCCGCCGTATTCGAAATTGCGTGCGTGCTCGGCCTCAGCCTTGTTCAGTGCCTTGCCTTCCAGCAGTTTCTGGATCTTCTGCTTGCGCTCGCGGCGCAGCCTCGCCTGCTCGGCAGCCTCCTGTTCGGCCTGCTTGCGCTCACGATTTTCCGCCTGCGAGCGCATTGCATAAGCCTTGGCCAGGTCAATCTCCTGCTGGGTTTGCGTTGATCGCCGGGGGACAGGTGGCGACGATTTGCCACCGTTGCCTTTGCCCTTGCCGGCACCCTGAGCGCCCGGGGACGAATGTCGGGGCTCGCGAACGCGCTCGGACTGGATCTGTTTGACGATACCGCTCTTGAGCAGCAGATCGCGCAAAGAATCGGCCATGCTGGTATTCCGTATTCCGTAGTGATCAGGATGCAATCAATAGTGCGGCGGCGGTTCATTGTGCGGATCATCGGCCTGGCCGATGCGCATCGAAGCCATTTCGCCGCGCAGGTCACGCAGCGCACGTTCCAGCGCCGCGATCCGCTGCGACTGGTCGGCATCGGCAGCGGTCAATGCCTGCACCGCTTCGTCGATGAAGGTCAGCTTGACCTCCATCTCCTCCAGTCGCTGCTGCAATGACTCGCCCAGAAGAGTCATCGCGACACCGCCAGGCTGCGCCCGCGACCGATGCCGTAATAGGCCAAGCCGGCCTCTTCGACGGCAGTCGGGTCATACAGGTTGCGGCCATCAAAAATCACCGGTTCGGACAACGCCTGGCGGATGCCGGCAAAATCCGGGCTACGGAACGCCTTCCATTCGGTGACCACCGCCAACGCATCGCCCCCCTGCAGTGCCGCTGCGGCAGAGTCGCACAAAACCAGATCGTCGCGCTCACCATACAATCGGCGAGTCTCTTCGGCTGCCTCCGGATCGAACGCTCGAACCTTCGCACCGGCAGCCCACAGCGCCTCCATCAACTGTCGACTGGACGCTTCGCGCATGTCATCGGTATTCGGCTTGAATGCCAATCCCCACAACGCGATCGTCTTGCCGGCGAGCTGCCCTTCGAAGTGGCGTGAGATCAGCTCGAACAGTCTGGTCTTCTGACGATGGTTGACTGCCTCGACCGCTCCCAGCAATTGGGCGTCATAGCCATGGGCATGGGCCGTACGCTCCAGTGCCTGCACGTCCTTGGGGAAACACGAACCGCCGTAACCGGCGCCCGGGTAGATGAAATGGTAGCCAATACGCGGATCCGACCCGATGCCCTGACGCACCAGCTCCACGTCCGCTCCCACCCGCTCGGCAATATTGGCAATTTCGTTCATGAAGCTGATCTTGGTGGCCAGCATCGCATTGGCCGCGTACTTGGTCAGCTCGGCCGAGCGTTCATCCATCACCACCATTCGCTCATGATTGCGATTGAACGGCGCATACAGTTTGCGCAACACGCTCACCGCGCGTTCACTGGAAGCTCCAACGATGATGCGATCCGGCCGCAGGCAATCGTCTACCGCCGCACCCTCCTTGAGGAATTCCGGGTTGGAAACCACGTCGAACTCGACCGTGGCAGCACGGGCAACCAACTCGGCCGCCACTGCCTCGCGCACGCGATCGGCGGTACCGACCGGCACCGTCGACTTGTTCACCACCACCGCATAACGATCCAGATGCTGCCCCACGCTGCGAGCCACGGCCAGCACATACTGCAGGTCGGCACTGCCATCCTCGTCCGGCGGCGTTCCCACGGCAATGAAGATCAGTTCGCCGTGTGCGATTGCCGTTGCTGCATCGGTAGTGAAATCCAGATGGCCACCGGCATGATTGCGCCGCACGATGGATTCCAGCCCAGGTTCGAAGATGGGGATATCGCCCTGTTTCAGGCGCGCAACCTTGGCCGCATCGATATCGACGCACAGCACGTGGTTGCCCATTTCAGCCAGGCAGGCACCCGTGACCAGCCCGACATAACCGGTACCGAAAATAGTAACTTTCATCATCGCCTTGGTGATTCCAGTAAACGCGAGCCGCCTATTCTAACCGCGCATCGCAGGTGCACCATGAATGGGGCTCCTTCCACACAAATGCGCGAGGGCGCGGATCGCTCCGCGCCCTCGCACTCATCACGCCAGCGTCAGTCGATTACTCGCCGCTGGGAGCAGCACCCGCAGGCGTCGGAGCCGTCTTGACCAGAGTCACATCAAACACCAGCACTTCGTTGGCTGGCATTGGCGGCTGCGGATCGGAGCCATAAGCCAGCGACGACGGGATGAACAGCTTGTAATGGCCGCCCACCTGCATCAATGACAGGCCTTCGCGGAAACCCGGAATCACGCCAGCCATCGGAATCGAGGCCGGCTTCGGGCCATGCTTGGCCGAGGCATCAAACACGGTGCCATCAAGGAAGGTACCGGTATAGTCGATCTCGACCGTATCGTTCGGGCCTGGGCGCGGGCCGGTACCGGCGCTGATGACCTTGTACTGCAGACCAGACGCGGTGGTCTTCACGCCCGGAGCGGTCTTGTTCTTGGCCAGGAAAGCCTCACCCTCGGCCTTGTTCTTGGCGCCTTCCTTTGCGCGCTCCGCTTCGTACTTGGCCTGCACCTTGGTCATGAATGCTTCGTACACCGGCTTGGCTTCTGCTTCGCTCACGGTCGGCTTCTGACCGGACAAGGCTGCCTGCACACCACGCGCCACGGCTGCGGGATCCATCTCTTCACGCAAAATCGGCGGAACGCTCTGACCCATCTTGTAATAGCCAAACACGTAGCTGGCCTTGGTCTTGTCGACCGGAGCCGCGGCGCCCGTCTTGGCTGCCTGGGCGTATGCGCCCGCGGTCATGCCCAGTGCAACAGTCATGGCGACTGCCGTCATCGTGGGACGCAGAAAGTGCTTCATTCGTAACTCCCTCATTAATTGGATTTGCCGGGGTTGCCGGCCGGGCCCCCCCGATGGAGGCAGGCCACGCATTGTGAGGTGCCCGCCCGATCTTGGCAACGACTCCGGGCTGTGACCGCCAGCCGACATAAAGGTTCATTGAGCAGCCCATGCCGCCAGCCAACTCGTTTGGATTCACCCGGCTAAGGTTCTGACTTGTTCAGGGTTTCCTTCAGCGCAGCCTGCAGGCGTGCGTGCATCTGCACCAGGCCACGCCACAGCACCACCGCAAATACCAGGCCCAGCACCCCCAGCGACACCGCGATGCCTCGCGGTGGCAGGATCGCCGAGCCCAATGCACTGACCAGCAGCCCCAGCAGCAACAGAGTGGCCATCGGGATGACCCGCGCCAGCACGGTGCGAATAGCGCGCGTATACGAGCCGGCAAAGCGCTCGCGTATGCCCAACTCGGCCAGCAACATGCCCAGTGCCTCAGCCTTGCGATATATCGCGATCAGCAACGGCAGCGACAGGAACAACGCGCCAGCCCATATCAGGGTATGTCGCAACTCACGCCCGATACCCACGGTAGAGAACCAGGTCCAGCCGTGCGCATTGACATAGGCACCCACCATGAACAGCGCTATCACCAGCAATACATTGACCCCGATATGCCATAACAGCCGCCTGAAGATCGCCGCGATCGCCGCGTTCTCGTTGACCGGTTTGAGATTTTCCAGCCAGCCGCTGTAACTGGTCGCCAGCAGGCGCAACGAACGCGGGGTCATTCGACGCAAGCCATTGCCCAGGCCGTCGGCCGAACGACCGAGATAGGGAGAGGCCGCCATGCACAGTACCGATACCGCCACCGCAATGGGGTAGATGAAGTCACTGATGACCCCCAGCGACAGCCCCAGGGTGGCTATCACGAAGGAGAACTCGCCGATCTGCGCCATGCCCAATCCCGCGCGCAGCGAGGTGCGTGCATCATGGCCAACGACGAAAATTCCCACGCTGCATGCCAGCGTCTTGCCGACGATCACGGTCAAGGCAATCAGCAATGCCGGCAACGCATATTGCATGAGCATGGAGGGGTCGATTTTCAGGCCGATCGCCACGAAAAACAGCGCCGCGAACATGTCACGCAAGGGCTCGACCAAGTGCATCACGCGGCCGACATTGCGCGATTCGGCTACCACCGCACCGGCCAGGAACGCTCCGAGCGCGACACTGAACCCCATCCAGGCCGCCAGCAGGCTGGCCCCGAAACAGATCCCGAGCACGCTGACCAGCAAGGTTTCGTCACGACCGAAACCCGCGACGTAGTCGACCAGCCGCGGCAACAGCAGCAGGCCGAGAATCATTCCCACCAGCACGAACAGCCCGAGATGACCGATCAGCGTAAAGGCCACTTCAGCCTGTACCGAACCACCGATCGCCACTGCGGTAAGCAGGGTCAGCATGACAATGGCGAGAAGATCTTCGGCTACCAGCAAGCCCACCACCAATTGCGCAAATCGCTGGTAGCGCTGTCCGCTTTCGGCCAGCGTGCGGGTGGCCACCATGGTTGACGACAGTGAGACGATGGCACCCAGAAACAACGCATCCATGCCCTTCCAGCCAAACAGGCCGCCGATGCCGTAGCCGATCCACAGCATCAGACCCACTTCCCCCACCGCCACCGCCAGTACGCCGACACCGACCTCGCGCAGTTTGCGCACACTGAACTCCAGGCCCAGCGTGAACATCAGCAGCACCACGCCAAGATTGGAGATATCGTCGATCGCACGCGGGTCGGCGACCAGCACGCCAGGTGTATGCGGACCGATCAGTACGCCGGCCAGGATGTATCCAAGCAGCACCGGCTGTCGCAGGCGCTGGAAAAGAATCGTTGTCGCGCCGGCCACCAGCATCACCACGGCCAGATCGCGAATGAAACCGATTTCGTGCATCCCGCAAAACCTTTCAGCGAAGCCAGTCGTCGCAGCTTAATCGAGCGAACGACAAGATCGTGTTCGGTAGCCCATCGAAGCTACCGCGCACGAATCAATTCCCGGCATGTGACTGTCAAAAAAAGCTTGACGAATATCCGGGCCGCACCTATTCTTCTCGGCTTCCAGCGGCGGGGCCATAGCTCAGCTGGGAGAGCGCCTGCATGGCATGCAGGAGGTCGGCGGTTCGATCCCGCCTGGCTCCACCAACTTGAATTGTCCCCATCGTCTAGAGGCCTAGGACACTACCCTTTCACGGTGGCGACCGGGGTTCGAATCCCCGTGGGGACGCCAAGTTGGCTCGCAAAGCTGGAAGTTGCAACACAATGCGGAGTGGTAGTTCAGTTGGTTAGAATGCTGGCCTGTCACGCCGGAGGTCGCGGGTTCGAGTCCCGTCCACTCCGCCACTACTCCAAGCAGAAAGCCCGCCTCGTGCGGGCTTTTTGTTGCCCTCGATTCGACCGCGACAGCGAGCTGGAGTGATCAATCCACGCTCTTCAGCGTATCGATGGCATGTCCCTGCTCGGCCAGATACTCGAGCCAGCGCGAAAGAAACCGGTTCATGCGCAGGCGATGCTGGAACACCGTATGCGCGGGAGAAAACGGCCCGAGCACCTGCCACAGGTGCCGTCCCGGATGGCAGTGCAACGCCTCTGCCATGTGCGCATCGGTATACATGCGCAACTGTGCCGATGGCGCCCGCTGCCCGGTATGTTCATCGACAAAGGCGTAGGTCAGCTCGAGCTCCAGCGTGTACGGATGGCATTCCTGCACATGCAGATGCACGTCAAGCTGGTCACCCACGGCCGATACATAGCGCCCCGGCACCAGTTGCCGCGGAGCAAACAATCGCGTCAGGCGGTGGTAGTTCTCGGCGTACAGGCCCATCAGGAACTCGAATCGTCCCGGCAGCAGGCTGTTGCGATTGTCCAGTACGGCACTCATGACAGGTAACCTGAAAACTCCTGCCGACACCGTTCGGCGCCGACTCTCAGAACATGGTCCGCTCGATACCGAAGCGGTCGAAGATCTTGCTGGCGATCTCCTCGATCGACACATGCGTGGTATTGAGGCTGGGGATGTTGGCGTGGCGCATCAGGCGATCCGCCTGCTCCAGCTCCCAGCGGCATTGTTGCAGCGTGGCATAGCGGCTGCCGGTCCGACGCTGCTCGCGGATCTGCGCCAGTCGCGCCGCATCGATGGTCAAACCGAACAGGCGATCCTTGTACGGGCGCAGCCGTACCGGCAATTCCAGTTTTTCCAGATCGTCGTCGGTCAACGGGTAGTTGGCGGCACTGACACCGTAATGCAAGGCCATGTAAAGACAGGTCGGCGTCTTGCCCGAACGCGACACGCCAACCAGGATCAGGTCGGCATCGGCGTAGTTCACGTCAATGCCGTCATCATGCGAGAGCGCGTAGTTGGTCGCGTTGATGCGTGCTTCATATTTGTCGAAATCGACCACGCCATGCGAACGATTGACCGCTCCCGAACGCCGGGTCTGCAATTCATCTTCGAGTCGACCGATGAAGGGCGCGAACAGATCCAGCATCAAGGCGCCACTGGTGGCGACAATGTCGCACAGGGCACGCTCGGCCATGGTGTTGACCACGATCGGTCGCTGACCGCTCTGGGCATAAAACGTCTTGATGCGAAGCGCAGCCGCCTCGGCTTTCGCTGCATCGTCGATAAACGGCAGCCGATGCTTGATGAATTCCACAGCCTCGAACTGGGCCAGGATACTGTTGCCGATAGTCTCGGCGGTGATGCCGGTGGAGTCCGAGATGAAAAACACGACGCGCTGCATACTCTGTCCTGATTGACCGAACCGTTCCCGTCGCACCTTAACCCAAGCACGAAATACTGTCGCCGCGTGACCACCGGCTGACTGGTATGGCGTTGGAATGACATCACACCCCAATGGTCTTCTTGTGCTCCGCACCATCCGCAGCGGACAATACCAGTTCTTTGCAACCCGCTTCGTGCCTGCATGTCGCGCGCATTCCACTATTCGCAACGCTTCCTCAAAAGGAGACACCCTTGAACGATCTGGTGCTTTGGCTCGACCAACTGCGCATGACTGACCTGGGCAAGGTTGGCGGCAAGAACGCTTCGCTCGGCGAGATGATCGGGAACCTCGCCAAACTCGGTGTTTCGGTACCGGGTGGCTTCGCCACCACCGCCGACGCGTTCCAGCAATACCTGGAAAAAAGCGGCCTGGCCAGGCGCATCCAGGATCGCCTCGAACACCTTGATGTGGATGCCGTCGATACCCTGGTCGCGGCCGGCAAGGAAATCCGCGGCTGGATCGTCGACACCGCCCTGCCCGCCGAGCTTGAGCAGGCGATCCGCGACGCCTACATCAAACTGTGCAAGGACGCCGGTGCCGACGATATTGCGGTGGCGGTTCGCTCGTCGGCCACCGCCGAAGATCTGCCCGATGCCTCGTTCGCCGGCCAGCAGGAAACCTTCCTCAACGTGGTCGGCATCGACGACGTGCTGCACAAGGTGAAGGAAGTCTTCGCCTCGCTGTACAACGACCGTGCCATCGCCTATCGCGTGCACCAGGGCTTCAAGCACGAGGATGTATTCCTTTCCGCCGGCGTGCAGCTGATGGTGCGCTCTGACGTCGGCGCCGCCGGCGTGCTGTTCACGCTGGACACCGAGTCCGGCTTCCGCGACGTGGTGTTCGTCACCGGCTCGTACGGCCTCGGCGAAATGGTCGTGCAAGGTGCCGTGAACCCCGATGAGTTCTACGTGTTCAAGCCCACCCTGCGCCAAGGCAAGCCGGCGGTACTGCGTCGCAACCTCGGCGCCAAGCAATTGCGCATGATCTACTCCGATGCGCCGGGTGAACGCGTCAAGACCGAAGACACCCCGGTCGAGATGCGCAACAAGTTCTGCATCAGCGACGAGGACGTGCAGGAGCTCGCGCGCCAGTCGCTGATCATCGAAAAGCACTACGACCGCCCGATGGACATCGAATGGGCGAAGGACGGCCACACCGGCAAGATCTACATCGTGCAGGCGCGTCCGGAAACGGTGAAGTCGCGCTCGCATGCCACCCAGCTGGAGCGCTTCCACCTCGGCGAGAAGGGCAAGGTGCTGGCCGAAGGCCGTTCCATCGGCCAGAAGATCGGCGCCGGCAAGGCGCGCGTGATCCGCTCGCTGTCCGACATGAACAAGGTGCAGGCCGGCGACGTGCTGATCGCCGACATGACCGATCCCGACTGGGAGCCGGTGATGAAGCGTGCCTCGGCGATCGTCACCAACCGCGGCGGCCGCACCTGCCACGCGGCGATCATCGCGCGCGAGCTGGGCGTGCCTGCCGTGGTCGGTACCGGCAATGCGCTGGAGCTGATCCCGGACGGCACCGATGTCACCGTCTCCTGTGCCGAAGGCGACACCGGCACGATCTACGAGGGCATCCTGAAGTTCGAGCGGATCACCGCCGATCTCGGCGCCATGCCCGAGGCGCCACTTAAGATCATGATGAACGTGGCCAATCCCGAGCGGGCATTCGACTTCGGCCAGTTGCCGAACGCCGGCATCGGCCTGGCACGCCTGGAAATGATCATCGCCAGCCACATCGGCGTGCACCCCAGGGCGCTGCTGGAATACGCCAAGCAGGATGCCGGGACCAAGGCGAAAATCGACGAGCGCATCGCCGGCTACGCCGGTCCGGTCGAGTTCTACGTCGACCGCCTCGCCGAAGGTGTCGCCACCATCGCCGCATCGGTTTACCCGAAGCCGGTGATCGTGCGCCTGTCCGATTTCAAGTCGAATGAATACGCCGGTCTCCTCGGCGGCGCGAACTATGAGCCGCACGAAGAAAACCCGATGATCGGCTTCCGCGGTGCCAGCCGTTATGTCGACCCCAGCTTCGCCGAGTCCTTCGCCCTGGAGTGCCAGGCGGTCAAGCGCGTGCGCGAAGTGATGGGGCTGGACAATGTGTGGGTGATGATCCCGTTCGTGCGTACCCTCGGTGAGGGTCGCAAGGTGATCGAGGTACTGGCGAAGAACGGCCTCAAGCAGGGTGAACACCAGCTCAAGGTGATCATGATGTGCGAAGTGCCTTCCAATGCCCTGCTTGCCGACGAGTTCCTCGACATCTTCGACGGCTTCTCGATCGGTTCCAACGACCTGACCCAGCTCACCCTGGGCCTGGATCGCGATTCGAGCATCGTTGCTGACCTGTTCGACGAGCGCAATCCGGCGGTGAAGAAACTGCTGGCCATGGCGATCAAGGCAGCACGCGCCAAGGGCAAGTACATTGGCATCTGCGGACAGGGTCCCAGCGATCACCCGGATCTGGCCGAATGGCTGATGGAACAGGGTATCGAATCGTTGTCGCTGAATCCGGACACGGTGGTCGACACCTGGTTGCGTCTGGCCAGCAAAAAGGCCGGCTGAAGAGGCTGCCCTCGACAATAGTGCCCATGCCATATTGCGAAGCAACAAAAAGGCCGCCCCCGGGTGGCTTTTTTGTTGCTTCAAACCCCCTCCCTGAAGGCAATGCGCTGGCCGGCCTTGAGTCCACCATTGACTTTCCGCAGACATACCCGGCCATCCAGATGACCTCGGACAGGGCGATTGCTGTCGTCGTGCGGTGCAACTTGCCCAGAGGCATCCTCACCGGTAGCGTGTAATACACCTGTTTCAATTCTCTATTTGAAGCAGTTGTAAGCAAGACGAATCAACCCACGCCGCACCATTGAGGAACAACCCATTGGGCAAGACGCAACGCAGCGGTCATGGTGAAACGCGAGAGCGGCTGCTGGACGCCACCGAATGGCTGTTCATCGAGAGCGGCTACGAGGCGATGTCGCTGCGTCATATCACCGCGCGCGCGGAAGCCAACCTGGCGGCCGTCAACTATCACTTCGGCAGCAAGGAAGCCTTGATGCAGGAGGTGTTGTCGCGGCGACTGGATCGTCTCAACCGGGAACGGCTGCAATTGCTCAGCGCCTGTGAAGCGCAACACCCTGCCGGCATGAGTGCTGCAGGCGTACTGGCCATGTTGTTCATTCCGGCATTCCGGCTCAGTCACGACGGTACCTCCGGCCCCTCATTCATGCGTCTGCTCGGCCGGGTCTACAGCGACTCGTCACCGTTCATCCGCAGCTACCTGCAGGAACACTACCAGCCTATTTCAGGGCGTTTTTTCGAAGCTTTTTCGCATGCACTGCCATCCCTGCCACGCCAGGAGCTCGGCTTGCGGCTGCATTTCGCGCTGAAGGCACTCTCCGGCATGCTCGCCGGCGAAGACATGCAGCAGCTGATCGCCAGCATCACCCAGGGCGAAAAAATCAACGATGCGGAGTTGCTGGCGCGGCTGGTGTCGCTGCTTTCCCCCATTCTCACGGCACCTTTCGGCACACCCGAGCAAGTGAGTGTGATCGAACAGATGCTCAAGCTCGACCACGCCACCGCCAAGCTCGGCACCAGGCAGGCCGGCGAAACCAAGCCGGAACTGAATGACGAATCACCAGGCATGAGCTGGCTCAAGGAAGGGAGTCTGGTTTCCTGATAAAAATCATCCACCGCAATTCACCCCGGCATGGCCGGCCATCGCTTCATCGTCACGCCTCACTAACAAGAATCCAATCTGTCTCGCGCATCCACGCCGGACTTTGTCACGGGAGAACGCACATGTACCGTTTGAACTCGCATCGCACCCTTCGATTTGGCACTCATGCCAGCCTCGCACTGGCTGTCGCTGCCGCCCTGGTTCTGCCCCTGCGTGCAAACGCTGGTTCGTTCCAGTTGCCCACCGACAATGCCGCTGGCTGGGCGCGTGCCAATGCCGGCGGCTCGTTGTTCGCCAACGATCCCACGGCGGTCTACAACAATCCTGCCGCGATGGCGTTTTTCACCGGCCCGGTGCTCCAGGTCACGGGCACCGGCATCCGCCCCAGCGCCAAGTTCCAGGGTACGTTTACCGATGTGGCGGGCAACCCTGTCAGTGGCGACAACCCGGACGGTTTCGGCAAGTTCATCCCGTTTCCCAATATGGCGTTTGCCGCACCGGTCACTGATCGCCTGACCCTGGGTGGCAGTCTCAGCGTGCCGTTTGGCCTGGTCAGCGAATACAACCCGACCTGGCAGGGACGCTACTTCGGTACCAAGACCAGTTTGCAGTCGATTGCCGTGAGCCTGTCCGCCGGCTTCAAGGTCAACGATCAGTTCTCCGTTGGCGTGGGCGTGGTCGGCCAGCGCACCAAGGCACAACTGAATACCGTGCTGGACACCACCGGCACCGCGACCGCTTTGTACGGCGCCCTCGGGGCCCCCTCCCCTTACGGACCTCCGCAAGGCGCTGATGAACAGCTCAACGTCAACCTCAAGAAGACAGCAGTCGGTTACTTCGCCGGATTCGAGTACAAACCGACCTCGGCCGACAGCATCGGCTTGAGCTACCACTCCCGGATCAACCAGACCCTGGGCGGTGACTACGCGATTTACGGCGGCGCCGCTGGCAAGCAACTCATTGTTGGTGGCCCGCTCCTCGCCCCGACCGCCGGCTTGCCGTTGCTCAATCCGAACGGCGGCCCGGCGACCGCGTCGCTCAATACGCCCGCCTTTGCCAGCCTGGACTGGCTGCATGCATTCAGCGATCGACTCAGCCTCGCCGGCTCGATCAAGTGGACCGGTTGGTCGAGCTTCAAGAACCTCACGCTGAAGTCCAATGGGCAGACCTTGGTCAGTCTGCCGGAGAAGTACAAGAACACCTTTGTGTATTCGGTCGGCGGCGACTACAAGTTGAGTGACCAGTGGACCTTGCGCGCCGGCGTGGGTTACGACGAGACACCCACCAATATCATCAGCCGCGATCCACGCATTCCCGACGGTAGCCGCCGCCTGCTGGGCTTCGGTTTCGGCTACCAGCCCACCAACCATCTGGCAGTCGATTTCGGCTACCAGCACCAGTTCGTCAGCGATGCTCGCGTACACATGACCAATCAGCTCGGTCTGGGCGCCGGCAGCATGGATGGCAAGTTCAAGGATCACGGCGACGTGATCAGCATGACCGGCACCTACAAGTTCTGAGTTTCACGTTGCCGTGCATTGCCAGCAAGAGCCGCCTCGCGCGGCTCTTGCTGTCTTGTCTGGGCGAGATCTGCGACGCCGCAGAACGAGCCGGTGCTCTCGCACGAACGACATCAATCGCAATTTGCCGGGGTCGCGAACAGTCGCGACGCAAAGGGTCGATGCTCAGTGGCCGCCCACGATGACGGGCTCGGGCTCCAGACACACGCCAAACTTTTCGTGTACGCCGCGCATGACCTGCTGCGCCAACGCCCACAGCTGCGGCCCGGAAGCCTTGCCGTGATTCACCAGCACCAGCGCATGCCGGTTGGAGATGCCGGCATCGCCCTCACGCACACCTTTGAAGCCGGCAGCCTCGATCATCCACGCGGCGGAAATCTTGCAGCGACCGTCCGGCTGCGGCCACACCGCGAGCGAGGGACAGTCGCGCTTCAGCCGGTCGGCCAGCGTCAACTCGACAATCGGATTCTTGAAGAAGCTGCCCGCATTGCCGATCACCGCCGGATCGGGCAACTTGCGCGTACGCAGACGCACCACTGCCTCGGCCACATGGAAAGGCGCCGGCTTGTCCACTCCCATGCGCTGCAGCTCCTCGGCAATGCCTGCGTAGTCGGTGCGCAATGAACGATGACGTGGCAGCACGAAGCGCACGGCGGTCACGATAAAGCGGCCCGGCTCTTGCTTGAACAGCGAGTCGCGATAAGCGAATGCGCAGGTCGCGTGATCCAGCGTCACCACGCGGCGCTCGCGCGTATCCCACGCCTCGACGCTCTCGACGAACTCGGCCACTTCGCAGCCATAGGCGCCGATGTTCTGGATCGGCGCCGCACCGACGGTACCGGGGATGAGGATCAGGTTTTCCAGCCCGGCATAGCCCTGCCCCAGGGTCCAGCGCACGAAGTCATCCCAACGCTCGCCTGCAGCCACGGCGATATGTGCCTGCTCGCCGTCGCTTTCCACCTGCACGCCGCGGGTCGACATCAACAAGACGGTGCCATCGAAGTCACCTGTGAACAGCACGTTGCTGCCTTCGCCCAACGCCAGCAGGCGGCCTTGGCGCACCGCCGGGAAATCCAGCAACTCGGTCAGCTTTGAAGCATCACGGATATCGGCCAGCAGCCTGGCTCGCGCTGGTACCCGCATCGTGTTCAGCGTGGCCAGCGAAGCGTTTTCGGTGAGCGCATAGCCACCCATGTCCACACGTTCAGTAGGCATGAAGGTCGCTGCTCCCGGTTTCATGGTGCTGGCGGCGGATCTCATTGACGCATTCGGCGACCAGATGCGGGCCACGGTAGATCAGGCCCGAGTAGACCTGCACCAGCGACGCACCTGCCGCAAGCTTTTCCGCCGCGTCACTGCCATCGAGGATACCGCCCACGCCAATCAGCGGAATCTTCCCTTGCAGGCGTTTGTGCATGCCGGCCAGCACCGTGGTGGATCGCTCGAACAACGGCTTGCCGGACAGCCCGCCCATCTCGCCGCCATGCTGATCATCGACGACCGCGGTGTGATCGATCGTCGTATTGCTGCA
This sequence comes from Rhodanobacter sp., assembly GCA_035564915.1. Lineage (GTDB taxonomy): Bacteria > Pseudomonadota > Gammaproteobacteria > Xanthomonadales > Rhodanobacteraceae > Rhodanobacter. Next base: position 27,584 of record DATMTH010000057.1, on the reverse strand, counting down.
GATCACGCCGTCAATGCCGGTGCGCAGGAGCACTTCGGCGATCCCGTCCAGCTCGGCCTCGCCCAGGTCCGGCGCGATCTTCAACAGCATCGGTTTGCGCTGTGCAAGTTGCGAGCCCAGCCGCTCCTGCGCGGCGCGCAACAGCGAGATGAATTTGTACAGCGTGGCCTCCTCCTGCAGGTCGCGCAGCCCCTGGGTGTTGGGTGAGGAAATGTTCACCGTGATGTAGGTGGCATGTTCGTAGACCTTGTGCAGGCAGGTCAGGTAATCGTTGACCGCCTTCTCGTTCGGCGTGTCCTTGTTCTTGCCGATATTGATGCCGAGCACACCGTGGTAGCTGGACTGCTGCACGTTGCGCACCAGTGCATCGACGCCGCCGTTGTTGAAGCCGAGTCGGTTGATGATTGCCTCGTATTGCGGCAGTCGGAACATGCGCGGCCTGTCATTGCCTGGCTGCGGCAATGGCGTGACCGTGCCGACCTCGATGAAGCCGAAACCGAGCGCGTCCAGCGCATCGAGGTGCTCCGCATTCTTGTCCAACCCTGCGGCCAGGCCGACCGGGTTCGGGAAAGTGATGCCGAATACGGTGGTCGGCAAATCCGCCGGCGGCGTCGCAATGCGGTGGGCGAAACCGCTGCGCTGGGCGACGCCCATGCCGTACAGGGTGAGCCGGTGAGCTGTCTCGGCATCGAGCCGGAACAGCAGCGGGCGCAGGATGTCATACATGGTCAAGGTCGGAACGCCGGCAGTCGCGGAAGATGTCGCGAAGTTTAACGTGGCTGGTGTCCGATCGAAGTCGAACGGTTCGCATGATGTGACTGCAGCCCGCGCAGGCTCAGCCGTTCAGCAGTTGGCCACCATCGACCACCAGGGTCTGCCCGGTGATCCAGCTTGCCCATGGCGAGGCCAGGAACAGCGCCGCGTGGGCAATTTCCTCCGGCTTGCCATAGCGACCGAAGGGAATCCTTGCCAGCACATCGGCATAGCGATCCGGGTTTTCCATCCGGCATCGATCCCACAAGCCGCCAGGAAACTCGACCGAACCCGGTGCAATGGCATTGACGCGAACGCGTTGTGCCGCGAGAGCCTGTGCCTGCGACATGGTGTAATGACTCAGCGCCGCCTTGATCGCGCCATACGAGGGCCCGCCCGGGCGCGGGCGCAACGCCGCAATCGAGCTGGTGTGCAGGATGCTGGCGTGCGGAGACTGCGTCAGATGCGGCAAAGCCGTTCTCGAGGCACGCACGGCAGCCATCAGGTCGACATTGAAACCGGCCAGCCAGCTGTCGTCGTCCTCGGCAAAGCCGTAGCCGCTGGCATTGTTGACCAGCACGTCGATGCCGCCCAGGGCATGGGCCGCATCGGTCACCCAGGCATCGACGGCTCGTGCATCAGCCAGGTCGCAGCATTTTGCATGCACCATGCCGCCGAAACCGGCAAGCTCGCCACGGGCTGCATGCAGTGCCGCTTCACCTCGCGCACAGATCGATACCGCCGCCCCCGCACTGGCAAAACCCAGCGCGATGCTGCGGCCGATACCGCGGCTGCCACCAGCCACCAACACCCGATAGCCGTGAAAGTCGAACGGGATGGAATGCTTCCCATCGGACATGGGCTTCCCTCAGTGCCAGTTCGAGAATGCCACGCCGAAAAATACCACGGCGATGACCAGCAACAGCAGCAACGCCCAGAAGATCATTTGCACGTAACCGAGGATCAACCCGGCAAGGGCCATGCCGTCTCCCTCGATCCGCGTACCCGACGGCGCCCGACGGATTTCGCTGCGCGCCAGATGACCGCAGACGATGGCCACGATGGCGCCCACGAACGGCAGCACGCACCAGGCCAGAATCCCGAACACCATGCTCACCACCGCCAGCGAACTGGAGGTGGCGGCAGGTTGATAAGACATTGCATCGTTCATGGTGCGCTCGCTCGTCCAGGAAAACAGCGTCGCGTACATCCTGACCTGATCGGCCGCAGGCGGCAAACCGCCCGCGGCCGACCGAACCCGATCTTACAGGTCGAACTTGATGCCCTGGGCCAGCGGCAGCGAATCGGAGTAGTTGATGGTGTTGGTCTGTCGGCGCATGTAGACCTTCCATGCATCCGAACCGGACTCGCGACCGCCGCCGGTTTCCTTCTCGCCACCGAACGCGCCACCGATCTCGGCGCCGGAGGTGCCGATGTTGACATTGGAGATGCCGCAATCCGAACCGGCCGCCGACAGGTACTTCTCGGCCGACTTCAGGCTCTCGGTGAAGATCGCCGACGACAGGCCCTGCGGCACGCCGTTCTGCAGCTCGATCGCCTCGTCCAGGGTCTTGAACTTCATCACGTAGAGGATCGGCGCGAAGGTCTCGGTCTGGATCACCTCATCCGAGTTCTTCAGGCCGGTGATGATCGTCGGCAGCACGAAATTGCCCTTGCGCTCGGCCAGCGCCTTGCCGCCGGTCGCCACGGTACCGCCAGCGGCCTTGGCCTTCTCGATCGCTCCGAGGTAGCCCTGCACCGCTTCCTGGCTGTTGAGCGGGCCCATCAGCGTGGTCGACTCGTTCGGATCGCCGATCTTGCCCTCGACCTGACCGTAGGCCTTGACCAGCGTGTCGAGCACGTTGTCGTAGATCGATTCGTGCACGAACAGGCGGCGGGTGGAGGTGCAACGCTGGCCGGCGGTGCCGACCGAGCCGAACACGATACCCGGGATCGCCAGCTTCAGGTCGGCCGACTCGTCCAGGATGATCGCGTTGTTGCCGCCCAGCTCCAGCAGCGAACGCCCCATGCGCTGGGCCACGCGCTCGCCGACCATGCGGCCGACCTTGGTCGAACCGGTGAAGCTGATCAGGCCCACGCGCTTGTCGTCGACGAAGTTCTGCGCCAGGTCGCTGCCGGCGTCGTTGAACAGGAAGAACAGATCCGGGTAACCGCCGTCCTTCAGTGCATCGTTGCAGATCTTCATCGTGGCAATCGCGGTCAGCGGCGTCTTCGGCGACGGCTTCCAGATGCAGATGTCACCGCACGCAGCGGCCAGCATCGCGTTCCAGGCCCATACCGCGACCGGGAAGTTGAACGCGCTGATGATGCCGACGATGCCGAGCGGGTGATACTGCTCGTACATGCGGTGGCCGGGGCGCTCCGAATGCATGGTGTAACCGTGCAGCATGCGGCTCTGGCCGACCGCGAAATCGGCGATGTCGATCATCTCCTGCACTTCGCCGTCGCCTTCGGGCTTGATCTTGCCCATTTCCAGCGAGACCAGCGAGCCCAGCGCGTCCTTGTGCTTGCGCAGCGCTTCACCGCACAGGCGCACCGCTTCACCGCGCAACGGCGCCGGCGTGGTACGCCAGACCTTGAACGCTTCCTGCGCCCGCTTGACGATCACCTCGTAATCGGCGGCGCTGGACGCATGCACCGTGGCGATCACTTCGCCGGTGGCCGGGTTCACCGGCTGCAATGCACCGGCGTCGGTGGTCTTGGACCACTCGCCCTGACCGAGGTAGGTACCGGAATGTTCGGTGCCGATACCGAGCGACTTGAGGATGGCATGGGACATACGTGACTCCTGGGATTCGAGGTGTCCGGGGACACCGTGAATTGAAAATGCAATCTGCCATTCTAGCAGGCTGGCCCGCGCCTCGCCGAATCGGCCAACCAGCACGGCCCGGCGAACAGCCACCCTGCCGGATCGCACATCGCCGTGATCCATGCGAAAATCGCCGGATGCCCTCGTAGCTCAGTTGGATAGAGCGGCCCCCTCCTAAGGGGCAGGTCGTACGTTCGAATCGTATCGGGGGCACCAACTGCAACGAACACCGGGGTCGGCGATGCCGGCCCTTGTGCTTTCCAGTCTGCGACACGGCTCAGGAACTGCACGAAAGCATCGAGCAGCCGGCCTTGTGCCGGGCCCAGTCCGGGCGACGCGCGGCAAAGGCTTCACGACCGGGCTGGTCGTCATAGGGATGCCGCATCACCTGCAGCAACTCGTGAATGCCCGAAGGATCGCCCTGCATGGCCCGGTCGATCGCCTGCTGCGCCAGATAGTTGCGCAGCACGTAGCGAGGATTGACCTGGCACATCCGCTGGCGCCGCTGCGCCGGCGTCTGCGGATCGTCGGCAAGCCGTGCCGCATAGCGCGCCAGCCAGTGGCGAAGTTCCGGCGCTGCGGCGCTTCGCTTCGCCTCGTCATAGAACGCATCGGCCATCGGCGCCAGCGTGGGCGCCTGCGGATCGAGGTCGGCCAACCCGCGAAACCACAGCGTCATGTCGATCTCGGCCTGCTGCATCAGCGTCTGCAGCGACTGCATCAGGACGATGTCGTCATCGCGACATGCGAGCAGACCCAGTTTCGCGGCCGTATTGGCGCGCTCGGCCGCGGCCCGCGTGGCAGCGTAATGATCGAGCCCTGCCTGCAATGGCTCGAGGCCATCGAACAACGGCGCCAGCGCGCCGGCCAGCCGGCTCAGGTTCCACCACGCCACATTCGACTGCTGGCCGAAACGGTAGCGGCGGCGCTGCGCATCGGTGGTGTTGGGGGTCCAGTCCGGATCGTAGTTGTCGACCCAGCCGTAAGGGCCGTAGTCGATGGTCAGGCCGAGGATGGACATGTTGTCTGTATTCATCACGCCATGCACGAAACCGACCCGCATCCAGTGCGCCACCATCGTTGCCGTGCGTTCGCACACCTCGCGGAACCACATGGCGTAAAGCGCCTCGCCCGTGCCCTGCAGTGCCGGAAAATCGCGGCGGATGGTGAAGTCGACCAGCTGCCGCAGCAACGCCGTATCGCCGCGCGAGGCTGGCAACTCGAAATTGCCGAAGCGGATGAACGACGGCGCCACGCGGCAGACGATCGCACCCGGCTCCGGCGCCGCATGACCGTCGTAGAACATGTCGCGCAACACCGGCTCGCCGGTCTCGACCAGACTCAGTGCCCGCGTGGTCGGCACCCCGAGGTGATGCATCGCCTCGCTGCACAGGAACTCGCGCACCGACGAGCGCATGACCGCACGACCATCGGCGCCGCGCGAATAAGGCGTCGGCCCGGCTCCCTTCAATTGCAGCTCCCGGCGCTCGCCGACGGCATTGATCGCCTCACCCAGTGAAATCGCCCGGCCATCACCGAGCTGACCGGCCCAGTTGCCGAACTGGTGGCCACCATAGTTCGCCGCAAAAGGTTGCATGCCTTCGAGCAGCACGTTGCCGCCGAACACTGCAGCGAATTCCGGCGAGGCCACCTCGGCCTCGCTGAAGCCCAGTCCTGCGGCCACTTCGGCCGAATGCGCCAGCAATCTCGGGGCGTCGACCGGGGTGGGCCGCACCTGCGAATACAGCGAGCCTTCGACCTGGCGCTGGCGCGACCCGTGCTCCGGGTCACCTGGAAGTTCCCGCACGAACGCGTTGTCAAACCGCAGGTCAAACATGAGCATGGCGCCGCCGGGAATGATGCAACCTATATCGAGGCGCATGCTGCTCGACGCAAGTTCGGTGGTGTTCCGCGGCCACGCAAGTCAGCCGGCCACGATTTCCCTACCCGCGGCCGGGCGATAAATCGCCTTCAACCGCTTGTAGACACTCCATACCAGGGTGCCATAGTCGCGCGCCAGCGTCGGGGTGTGGCTGTGGTAATAACCCACGCCAAGTACCCGGTCATGGGTCTGCAGCATGCCGGCGCGCAGAATTTTCGCCGCCACCGTGATATTCGTGCGCGGATTGAGCAGGGTCAGCGGGTCGCGCACCGCATCCCTGTGCATCGGGTAGTACACCTGCATGATGCCGACATCCTGCACTGCCGAACCGAACTGGGTCGCCGCCGCCATCGCCAGTTGCACGTCATGCCGGTCGCCACGCACGATATGGTCGTTGACCCGGAACAGCCAGGGCGTGGGTGCCACCTTGCCATCCGGATACAGCGCCTTCGATTCCACCAGCGCGACGCTGTAAAGCAGCAACGGATCGATGCCGCACGACTTGCCGATCTGCGCCCACAGGCTGTGCGCGGAGGTGATGTCGAGATCGGGCTCGGCGATCGGCATCATCAGATCCATCGTGCTGACATCGGCGAACACGCGACCATGGGGGGGCACCGGCGTACGTTCGACCGGCGAGGAACCGGCGGATGTGCCGCCGACTGTCTGCGCAGGTTCCGGCCATGAAGGCGCCGGTGGTTTCAGCAGGTGGCTGGCCGGCACCGCCGCCAGCACCGCGCCTGATGAAGGCCGCACACCCACAGGCCATGACCCCGTGTGCAAGTAAACAAGCACGGCAATCGCCATGACGCTCGCGGTGCCGAGAACGAACCGGCGAGGATCAGCGCGACGCCATCGTGGCCATGAAGGCCGCAGCGCAAACGACGTGTTTCGCAGGGCGACAAGATCCTGCCAGCGATCGGCGACCAGCGCATGCCAATTCTCCAGCGGCCAGCAAGGCGGCAGCAGCCAGCCGTTCCGCGACGACGGCCGCACGCCCGATGACATGCGGCCACGCACAGCCTTCGCTCGCCGCGGCGTGAGCAACGTGAATGGCTGCATCGCGTGGCACGTGCGACACCACCACTTCAGCGCATGCGCACGACTCCGCCGCCACCACACAGCGGAACCTGCTCCGGCCTTGTTCCGCTGACTACCCGTGATCAGGAAATCGAGCGGCGCCCATGGACGCTTCTTCACTGGCGGTGCGGCAGCCCCTCCGGGACGTGGTCTGGCCCGACCCACTACCACCCGGCGTTGATGCCGCACGTCCGCTGAACAGTGCTGCATGCGGACATGCGACCGTGCCACGGCACGCTCGATCGCGAAATCCGCGTTGCCGGAAGGCGCCAGCCTCTCGTCGCACGGGTCGGTTGTCGCTGTCCGGGTCAAACCATCCACGCGTCATTCCAGGTACGGGGTATTGCCGCGACAGATCATTTCGATGGCTGCCGATCCCGCTCGGGATCAAGCCCTGCCCGAAATTTTCCTGCGTCGAGGCGGCATTAGATCAGATTCGCCGCGCAGGTTCCTGCACGACCGCAGCCGGATTCTCCACAAATCGGTTGCGGGCGACTCGGCGGCACCGGTCCACCAGCTCGCTTTCGCGCTGCAATCGCTATAGTCAGCCGCCAAGACACTCGGGAATCCGCATGAACGCCCCACCTGCCAACGATCTCAATGCCGACGCCCTGCCCGCTGACGCGCCTTACCTGAGCGCCACCATCCGCTGGCTCGAACGCGCAGTCATCGGGCTGAATCTATGTCCGTTCGCCCGCGCGCCGCATGTGCAGGGCAAGCTGCGCCTGCGCGTGAGCCAGGCTCGTGACACCGATGCGCTGCTCGACGACCTGTGCGGGGAGCTGCAGTCATTGAACGCATTGAGCCCGGACGAATGCGAAACCGGCCTGCTGATCCATCCGTTCGTGCTCACCGACTTCCTAGACTACAACGACTTCCTCGATGTCGCCGATGCGGCCGTGCAGACGCTGGGACTGGAAGGCGAATGGCAGGTGGCCAGCTTCCATCCCGATTACCAGTTCGCCGACACGCTCAGGGACGACATCGAGAACTTCAGCAACCGCTCGCCCTTCCCCACCCTGCACTTGCTGCGCGAAGCCAGCATCGAGCGGGCGATGGAACAGATGGGCGACACCGACGCCATCTACCGCCGCAACATGCTTGCGCTGCAAAAGCTCGGCCTCACCGGCTGGCAGGCGTTGTGGAACGGGAAGCCCGACTGAACAACCGGCGCAACAAAGCATTCAGGCCGACCCTGTCATGCTGACGCGTGATCAATCTCCCCGACCCCTATGAATACCGCGTCGATCCCGGCGTGCAATGCACGACCTGCGAAGCGGTGTGCTGCCGTCTCACCGTCGTGCTGATGCCCGAGGATCGCGTGCCGACATGGTTGATCGACCATGACGAGCACGGCCTGGAAATTCTCGCCAAGGGCGAGGACGGCTGGTGCGCCGCGGTGGACCCGAACACGTCCGGGTGCACCATCTACGAAGATCGCCCCAGCATCTGCCGCAAATACGCGATGGGCAGTCCGAGCTGCCGCGACGAGCGACACAAATGGTTCGGCGACACGATCCCTACGGCGGTGCACCTGCTGTAACGAAACGGCCGTCCACGGTGACACGCGACCATGCCGATCAACCCGGATCCAGCACAAACCCGTCGGCATCCATCCAGGCCGGAAAACGCTCGCGATGTGCCAGCAGTGGCGCCGGATCCAGCGTGATCGTCACCACCTGCTCCTGCGTACCCAGCTCCACCAGCGGCTCGCCGACCGGGTCGATCACCGCGCTGTCGCCGGCATAGGGGATCTCGTTGCCATCCACGCCGACGCGGTTCACGCCGACGACGCAGCAGAGATTTTCGATCGCCCGCGCGCGCAACAGCGTACGCCATGGTTGCCGCCGCGGCGCCGGCCAGTTGGCAACGAACACGGCCAGATCGTATTCCATGCCGGCACCGGCCGACGCCAGTCGTCGATTGCGCAGCCACACCGGAAAGCGCAGGTCGTAGCAGACCTGCGGCAGGATGCGCCAGCCCTTCAGTTCCACGATCAGGCGTTGACTGCCGCTGCCATAGCGGGTGTGCTCGCCAGCCATGCGGAACAGGTGCCGCTTGTCGTACTGCGCCAGACTGCCATCGGGTCGCGCCCACAACAGGCGGTTGTAGACGATGTCGTTCTCGCGAATCGCCACGCTGCCGCAGATGACCGCCCCCACCTCGGCAGCCAGTGCGCGCAGCCAGGCCACACCTTCGTCATCCATGCTTTCGGCGCTGGCACGGGTGTCGTTGCTGAAACCGGACAGGAACGTCTCCGGCAGCACGATCAGATCGCTGCCGATCGCCTGACGCACCAGCGCGGCGTAATAATCGCGATTGGCCGGCGCGTCGTGCCAGCGGGTCGCCCCCTGCACCAGCGACACCTTCAGCGGCTGCATGCTCACAGTCGACATAGCCGCTCCGCTGCCGCATCCATCGTGGCGTCGCTCTTGGCAAAGCACAGGCGGAGCAGACGCGTTCCCGGCGCACTGGCATAAAACGGCGTCAATGGAATCGCGGCCACGCCGCCGTGCTCGACCAGCCACCGGCTGAACGCCAGATCGTCCTCGTCACGGATCGCCGCATAGTCGACCAACTGGAAGTAACCGCCCGGCACGTCGAGCAGCTTGAAGCGCGACGGCGCCAGCAACGCACGGAAACGGTCGCGCTTGGCCTGATAGAACGCCGGCAGTTCCAGGTAATGTTGCGGCGTGCTGGCCATGAACTCGGCGAACGCCACCTGTGCCGGGTGGAACGTGCAGAACGTGAGGTACTGGTGCACCTTGCGGAACTCGGCCGACAAGGCCGCCGGCGCCACCGCATAACCGACCTTCCAGCCGGTGCAGTGGTAGGTCTTGCCGAACGACGAAACAACGATGCTGCGCTCGGCCAGCTCCGGGTGGCGCAGCACGCTCTCGTGAGCACCCGCATAGACGATGTGCTCGTACACCTCATCCGACAACACCACGATGCCGGTGTCGCGCACGATCGCCGCCAATTCGTCCAGGTCGGCGGACGAGAGCACCGCGCCGGAGGGGTTGTGCGGGCTGTTGATCATGATCATGCGGGTCTTCGGCGTCACCGCATCGCGTACCCGCTGCCAGTCGATCGAGAACGTCGGCACGCTCAGCGGTATGTGCACCGCGTGCGCGCCCTGCAGGTCGATCGCCGGCTCGTAGCAGTCGTAGGCCGGATCGAACACGATCACTTCCTCTCCCGCACGCACGGTCGCGGCAATCGCCGCAAAGATCGCCTCGGTAGCGCCCGAGGTCACCGTGATGTCGGTATCCACATTGAGCTTGCGGCCGTACAGGCGTTCGGTCTTGATCGCGATCTGCTCGCGCAAAGCCGCCATGCCGTGCATCGGCGCGTACTGGTTGCGGCCTTCATTCATGGCCCGGTTCAGCGCGTCGCGCAGTTCCTGCGGCGGCTCAAAGTCGGGGAACCCCTGGCCCAGGTTGACGGCCTTGTGCTCCAGCGCGAGCTGGCTCATCACGCTGAAAATGGTGGTGCCCACTCTGGGCAACTTGGTTTCGATCATTGTCATGCAGCCATCTGGATGTCCATGAAGTCGCCAGCGTAGCGCATTGCCGGCGCGGGGCACATCAAGCCCCGGGCAGCTCATCCAGTGCGCGCCTCTTGCATTGTTCGTGCTTGTGCAAGGTGGTTTCCGGAAGCCGTTCGGCGAGGAAATCGACCAGTGCACGCACACCCGGCAGCATGCCGCGCCGGCTCGGGTAGACAAAATGCATGGTGCCTTCGGGCACGCTCCAGTCGGGCAACACCACTTCCAGTTCACCGGCGCTGATCGCAGGCGCGCAGACGAACTCCGGCAGCAACGCCACGCCCAGGCCGCGTCGGGCCGACTCCAGCAGCACGGCGAAATCACCGGTGATCAGGCGTGCCTGCAGCTCGACATTGACCTGCACCCCCTGCGCATCGATGAGCTCCCACACCTGCGCGCCTTCATGCTCGCGCATGGACAGCGCCGGAAGCCTGGCCAGTTCGTCCGGTGTCGCCGGGCGGCCGTGCGTCTTGAGCAACAACGGGCTGGCCACCAGCGCGGTGCGTGCCTGGCCGAAACTGCGGATCACCAGGTTGGCATCCGTGTCGAGCTTGCTGCGCACGCGGATCGCCAGGTCATAGCCTTCACCGATCACATCGACCCGGCGATCGCTGGAAAGCACGCGTACCTGCATCTTCGGATACTGCGCCAGAAAATCCGGCAGCAGCCATGCCAGTACGGTCTGCGCCAGCGAAACCGGGCAACTCAGGCGAACCACGCCGCGTGGTTCGGCACGCAGCTCGTCCACCGCATCCTGCGCCGCCTGCGCCTCTTCCAGCACGGCGCGGCAATGGGCATAGAAGCGCTCGCCCACCTCGGTTACCACGAACCGGCGCGTCGTCCGCTGCAACAGGCGCACACCGAGCCGATCCTCCAGTTGGGCGACACGTTTGCTGAGGCGCGATTTGGGCACCCCCAGCGCCCGTCCGGCAGCGGAAAACCCGGCGTGCTCGACCACGGCCGCGAAGAAGTACAGATCGTTGAGATCCTGCAGGGCGCCGCTCATGAGCGTCATGGACAGTTTCCAATGGAGAACGACAAGTTCGAAACAAGCAGTTTCATCGCAAGACTGTCCTGAGCACAACCTGTTTCAATCGACGGTCAACCGGGCCGGACAGTAGCTCCGTGATCCGACTGCCGTGCATGGAGTGGCGATGCGGTGTCTCGCCCGACTGCATCAGCGGCCCGGATTTCAGGCCCGACTCGATACTCACCGGTCATGACGTGGCTGTCCGGCCACCGTGAACCCGGCACCAGGCAAGCCGTGCATGCAGCCTGGCATGGTCCGATTCGACGCAAGCAAGGCAGCTCACCGCAACCATGCCATCAGTCATGCCCCCGGATCTGGGTTTGACTATTGACGGCCGAAAACTTGGTGTTATAGTTCACTACAACACCACCCAACGAGCTCACCAAGGAGGCCCGTCATGCAAACGCAAAAACTGATCGCCACCGTCGCAGCTGCCCTGTTCACCGTCGCCAGCTTGCTGGTCGTCACGTACAACGTCGACAGCCCGCGCCAGTCATCCGCTGACACCCGGACCCTCGAGGTCACCAACCTGGCGCCGATCACGGTCACCCCCAGTGCCGCCGATTTCCGTGCCGCCACCCTGCTCGAAAGCGTGGGCAATGAAGTCGGGATGACCTCGCTGCCGGCGCACGCACGGCTGGACGATCATCTCCATGTGTCCCAGTTCAGTCTGCTCGGGTCGCAACTGGTGATGCCCTACTATTCTTTCAGCAACAAATTCGGTCGCATCACCAAGGAATAACCATGACCATTACCTGGAACGACAGCGTCCCGATCTATCGCCAACTGCACCAGCGTGTGGTGGCGATGATCCTGGACGGCGCCTTGAACGAAGGCGACCCGCTGCCGTCGGTACGCCAGGTGGCAGCGGACTATCAGATCAATCCGCTGACGGTATCGAAGGCGTACCAGGAACTGGTCGACGAGCAACTGGTTGAAAAACGGAGGGGACTGGGCATGTTCGTCATCGAGGGCGCCCGCGAGGCGCTGTTGAAATCGGAACGCGAGCGCTTCCTGCGCGAGGAATGGCCGGTGTTGTTTGCCCGCCTGCAACGGCTGGGGCTGGATCTCAAGACGCTGCTGCGCGAGGCCGGCACGCAACAGGAGCAGCAATCATGAGCGCGGTGATCACGGCCAGCGGCCTGAGCAAGCAGTACAAGTCGTCGCTGGCGCTGGATCAGGTCAGTTTCCAGATCGAGCCAGGGCGCATCGTCGGCCTGATCGGCCCCAACGGTGCCGGCAAGACCACCGCGCTGAAGGCAATCCTCGGCCTCACCGATTTCAGCGGCGAACTGAATGTGCTGGGTTTCGATCCGCGCAAGCAACGCGACCAGCTGATGGGCGAGGTCTGCTTCATCGCCGATGTGGCCGTACTGCCGCGCTGGCTCAAGGTCAGCCAGGCAATCGACTTCGTCGCCAACGTGCATCCACGCTTCGATCGCAAGAAGTGCGAGGCATTCCTGGCCCGCACCAAGCTGCAGCCCAACCAGCGCGTGCGGCAGATGTCCAAGGGCATGATCGTGCAGTTGCACCTGGCACTGGTGATGGCGATCGACGCCAAACTGCTGATCCTGGACGAGCCGACCCTGGGCCTGGACATCCTCTACCGCAAGCAGTTCTACCAGAACCTGCTGGAAGACTACTTCGACGAGAACAAGACGATCATCGTCACCACCCATCAGGTCGAGGAAGTCGAGCACATCCTCACCGACCTGATGTTCATCCGTGACGGCAAGATCGTGCTGGATGCGGGCATGGATGCCGTCGGCGAGCGCTTCATCGAGGTGATGGTGAATGCCGACAAGGCCGACGCCGCACGCCAACTGGGACCGTTGGACGAACGCCAGGTCTTCGGCAAGAGCATCTTTCTGTTTGACGGCATCGCACGATCGCAGCTGGAAGCCATGGGCGAAACCCGCCGGCCATCCATCAGCGACCTGTTCGTTGCCACCATGAAGGGAACCTACGCATGAAAACCCCCGCCTGGAACAATATCTACTGGCTGGTGAAACGCGAATTCTGGGAACACCGCGGCAGCTTTCTGTGGGCACCGGTGATCACCGGCAGCGTCGTACTGCTGCTCTCCCTGATGGGAATCATCACGGCCGAAGTATTTCGCATGCGCAGCGGCGTGCACATCAACGGCATCGATTTCAATGCGATCACCGCCCACATGGATGCCGATGCGCTGACCTCGCTGGGCAACGCGTTCGATCTGAGCATCATGTCGCCGGCCGTGCTGATCGGCATCGTGATGTTCGTGGTGATTTTCTTCTACTGTCTCGGCTCGCTGTACGACGACCGTCGCGATCGCAGCATCCTGTTCTGGAAATCGATGCCGATCGCCGATCGCGACACGGTATTGTCCAAGGTGGCCTGCGCCACCCTGCTGGCCCCCGCCATCGCGGTTGTCACCAGCATCGTCACCGGACTGTTGCTGCTGCTCATGCTGACAATCACCGCATCGCTGCACGGCGCCAACCTGTGGCAGATGCTGACCCTGACGCATCCGTTCCGCGTCACCGCGAATATGCTGGGCATGATTCCCCTGTATGCGGTGTGGACGCTGCCGACGGTGGGTTGGCTGATGCTCTGCTCCGCATGGGCTCGCAGCAAGCCGTTTCTGTGGGCACTGATCATTCCTGTCGGCAGCGGGGTCCTGGTCAGCTGGTTCAACCTGATGGGCCTGTTCAGCCTGAGCGATGGCTGGTTCTGGAACAACGTGGTGGGACGCGCCCTGCTCAGCCTGTTCCCTGGCGGCTGGCTTCCAGGCCAGCTCGCCGGCAACGTCAGCTCGAAATTCGGCCAGGCGGCGGCGGACAATCACCGCATCCTGGGTGACATGCTCGACCTGTCACACAACTACGCGGTCATCGTGTCACCGCAATTCCTGATCGGCGCTGCCGCCGGCGTGGCCATGCTGGCCGGCGCGATCTGGTTCCGCCGCTGGCGCGACGACAGCTGAGCGATGCAACGGATGGGTCGCGACGGCCCATCCGCTTTTCCCCTGCACGAATTGGTTCCCTCATCATCTCTGGGGACGCTCATCAAACCTTCAACGCAGAGTTGCACCGGAGAACTTTCATGTCATCACGTCATTTGTCCTTCGCGCTACTGATCACCGGGCTGCTGGCCGGTTGCGGCAACGGTTCGGGCATGAGTGATTTCGGCAGCACCTCGATTGCAAACGGCGGCATTCAGGTCAGGCACGGGGTCGTCACGCTGCACGTCAGCGATGCGCCCGATGCGGCGATATCCACCCGCGGCGAGCTGAGTATCGGCGGCAACATCGTCGCAACGACTCCGACAGAACAGGTGCTGCTCAAGGACTATGCCGCCTCCGCAGTTGCCGTACGCGAGCACGGCATCGCCACAGGCAAGGCCGGTATCGCCGTCGCTGGCGCAGCGATCGAAGGCGTGGCAGCCGGTATCGCCAGCGGTGACAGCAACCAGATCGACAAGCACGTCGATGCCAAGGCAAAAAAGGTCGATGAAGCGGCGAACAGGATCTGCCTGGATATCGCCCGGATCAAGGTGGCACAGGATGCGCTGGCCGCCCAGCTACCCGCCTTCAAACCCTACGCCGGCATCCTCGGTGCCAGCGCCGGCGCGGACTGCATGAACTATCCATCCTCGTGAGCAAGCACCTGGCCGCCCCCAATGCAAAGGTGAAAGCTGGCGGCAGCGCAAATGATTTCGATCCGGCCCAACTCGAGCCAAGGAGAACATCCATGAAGACCGTCAATTTCAGCGCACTCGCCTTGGCCCTGCTGCTGCCACTGGCCGCCTGCAGCCAATCGAAACAGGCCGACTCCCAACCTGCCATCGCCGACAGCACGGCGCAGCCAACAACGGACACGAACCATCAAGCCCCCATGTCGGGCCTTTCCGGCGTAGTCCAGAAAGCGATGCAGGAAGCCAAAGAAAAATTGGCCACCGAAAACATCAAGGTAAACAGCATTCACGTCGGCGATCGCCAGCGCAACAACCAGGATTCGCTGCCCAGGGCCGAGATCACTCCGCAGGGCGATTTGCTGATCGGCGGCAACAAGATCACCGCCACGCCTGCGCAACAGGTCTTGCTGCTGGACTATCGCAAGCAGATTGTCGGCATCGCCGAAGCCGGCATGGACATCGGCACGCAAGGCGCCGACCTTGGCCTGGATGCGGCCAAGGAAGCTCTGTGGGGCAAATTCACCGGCAAGAGCGACAAGGACATCGAAGCGGCCATCAAGCCGCAGACCGACAAGATCCAGGCTGCCGCCCTGACGCTCTGCAAGCGCCTGCCCGACCTGCTATCCAGCCAGCAGAAACTGGCCGCGGCGATGCCCGAGTTCCGGCCCTACGCAACGATGGAACAAAAGGACGTCGATGACTGCAGCAAGAACATGACCGACAAGCATGGCAAGCAAGGCTTTGCCGTGTTCTCCGACTGATCCGGGCCACACCCGTCAATCAGGTATCGAACCCTGCCGGAGCGACTTCAGCCGCGATGCTCCGGATCGGTGTACGGCGCGCGCTCGCGATTTTCAGGAGCCCACCTGGTGTGCGATGCGCTTGGTCAATGCATCGCAGGTCGTTCGCGACTGAAGTCGCTCCAACAATACCTCGAACCTGTTGGAGCGGCTTCAGCCGCGATGTCTTGAGCAGACGCCCTGCAAAACGCGCGCGGTCAGGGGTCGACTATTTCCCGTGAATCCCGCCCTTGGTCAGCGCCAGCGGATCGAGCAGCTTTTTCAGCTCGGCTTTTGACAGCCCGGTGGTTTCCAGCGCCACGTCCATGATCGGCCGGTGCTGCTTGTACGCCTGCTTCGCCGTGGCCGCGCCCTTCTCGTAGCCAATCACCGGATTCAGCGCGGTGACCAGGATCGGATTCATCGCCAGCGCCTCGTTCACCCGTGCCTTGTTGACGGTGAAGCCGGCAATCGCCTTGTCCGCCAGCAGTACCGACACGTTGGCCAGGATGACGATCGACTGCAGCAGGTTGTGTGCGATCAGCGGCAGCATCACGTTGAGCTGGAAGTTGCCGGACTGGCCGGCGATGGTGATCGAGGCATCGTTGCCGATCACCTGCGCGGCGACCATCGCAGTGGCTTCGGGAATCACCGGATTGACCTTGCCCGGCATGATCGACGAACCCGGCTGCAGCGCCGGCAGCTCGATCTCGCCCAGGCCGGCCAGCGGACCGGAGTTCATCCAGCGCAAATCGTTGGCGATTTTCATCAACGCCACCGCCAGCGTCTTCAGTGCACCAGACAGCTCCACCGCCGCGTCCTGTGCCGCCATGCCCTCGAAATAATTGTCCGCCGACTCGAACTTCACGCCGGTGAGTTTCTTCAGCTGCAGCGCCACGGCCGGGCCGAACTTCGGATCGGCATTGATGCCGGTACCCACCGCCGTGCCACCCAAGGGCAGTTTGCGCATGCGCTTCAAGGCGTCCTCGATCCGTTCGATCGCCGACCCGATCTGCGCCGACCAGCCGGACAACTCCTGGCCGAAGGTGATCGGCATCGCGTCCATCAGGTGGGTGCGGCCGGTCTTGGGCGTGTTGCTCAATTCGCGTGCGCGCTTGTCGATCGCCTTCTTCAGCCGCTTCAGCGCCGGCAGCAATTGTTCGCTGGTGGTCAGCGTGGCGCTGACATGGATCGCGGTGGGAATCACGTCGTTCGAGCTTTGCCCGTAATTGACGTGGTCGTTCGGATGCACCTTCGCGCCCGCCGCCACCGCCAGGTGCGCGATCACCTCGTTCGCGTTCATGTTGGTGCTGGTGCCCGAGCCGGTCTGGAAGATGTCGATCGGGAACTGCGCGTCATGCTGGCCTTCCGCCACCGCCATCGACGCCTTGCGGATCGCCGTGGCCTGGTTCTTCTTCAAATGCCCCATCGCCAGGTTGACCTCGGCCGCGGCCGCCTTGATCAGGCCCAGGGCGCGGATGAACGGGCGCGGCAGATGCAGGCCGGAAATCGGGAAGTTGTCGATCGCGCGCTGGGTCTGCGCGCCGTACAGCGCGTCGGCGGGGACTTTCAGCTCGCCCATGCTGTCGTGTTCGATGCGGAAGCCACTCATGGTTTGTTCCTTCGGTGGATGGGGAAAGCCAGATCCTGGAGAACATCCGTCACCCCAGCGCAGGCTGGGGCCCGGCGACTCAGTGCCATTGAAGGGTTCAAGGCACTGGGTTCCTGCTTGCGCAGGAATGACGGGCAAAACGTCGTTTCATGGCTTGCCACTATAAGCCGCAAGGCACCACGCCGCCGTCAATGTAAAATGGCGGTTTACCCTCGCCGGAACGCCCCGATGTCCAACCACGCCCTCACCGCCCTGTCGCCGCTGGATGGCCGCTATGCCAGCAAGGTCGAAGCGCTGCGCCCGATCTTCAGCGAATTCGGCCTGATGCACCGCCGCGTGCAGGTGGAGATCGAATGGCTGCTGGCGCTGGCCGCCGAACCGAAGATCGCCGAGCTGCCGTCTTTCGACGCGACCCAGGTCGCCACCCTGAAAGCCATCGCGGACAATTTCAGCGAAGCCGACGGCGAGCGGATCAAGGCGATCGAGGCGACCACCAACCATGACGTCAAGGCGGTCGAGTACTTCATCAAGGAAAAGATCGGTGCCGACGCCAGCCTGGCCCAGGCAAAGGAATTCGTGCACTTCGCCTGCACCAGCGAGGACATCAACAACCTGTCCTACGCGCTGATGCTGCGCGACGCACGCCAGCAGGTGCTGCTGCCGCAACTCGACGCGGTGACCGGCACGCTGCGCGACCTCGCGCATGCCCATGCCGGGTTGCCGCTGCTCTCGCGCACCCACGGCCAGACCGCTTCGCCGAGCACGCTGGGCAAGGAAATCGCCAACGTGGTGGCACGCCTGGAACGCCAGCGCAAGCAGCTGGCGGCGGTCGAGGTGTCCGGCAAGATCAACGGCGCCGTGGGCAACTACAACGCCCACCTCATCACCTACCCGGAAGTCGACTGGCAGGCGTTCTCGCAGCGTTTCGTGGAAAGCCTCGGCCTCGACTACAACGCGTACACCACCCAGATCGAGCCGCACGACAACGTCGCCGAATACTGCGACGCGGTGCGCCGCGCCAACATCATCCTGATCGACCTGGCGCGCGACATCTGGGGCTATATCTCGCTGGGCTATTTCAAGCAGACGCTGAAGGCCGGCGAAGTCGGTTCCTCGACCATGCCGCACAAGGTCAACCCGATCGACTTCGAGAACGCCGAAGGCAACTTCGGCCTCGCCAACGCGTTGCTCGGCCATTTCGCGGAAAAGCTGCCGATCAGCCGCTGGCAGCGCGATCTCACCGACTCCACCGTGCTGCGCGCGCTCGGTACCGCATTCGGCCACAGCCTCGTCGCGCTGGAATCGCTGAAGAAAGGCCTGGGCAAGCTCAACGTCAACGCCGAGCGCATCGGCAACGACCTCGACGCCAGCTGGGAAGTGCTGGCCGAGGCCGTGCAGACCGTGATGCGCCGTTATGGCCTGCCGCAACCCTACGAGCAGCTCAAGGCGCTGACCCGCGGCCACGGCATCACCAGGGAGTCGATGCGCGAATTCATCGGCGGGCTGGATCTGCCTGCCGATGCGAAACAGCGCTTGCTGGAGCTGACACCGGCCAGCTACATCGGTCTGGCCGATGGGTTGGCAAGAAGCATTTGAACGCCTGACGTCCTGCCGCAAGCCGGCTGAAGTTCAAACACGAACTTCAGCGCTGCAAACGCAAAACCATCCAGGCCATGAGCACCATCGCCAGCAGCACACCCACTGACGCCACGCCAAGCACGGGCCCGAGTGTCGTCGGCGGGATCACCCTGCCGTACAGCAGCGCCAGGCCAGCCGTCATCACCAGCGTGGCGAGCGGGTGCAGGTAGAACTGGAAACCGGCAAGCCGGCTTGCCGCACCCGCCATCCACAGCTTGTGGATCAGTGCGTAGATGAAGGACACCACAAAACCGACCAGCAGGATGTGCGCGTGCGCTATGAACAGCGTGTGGTTCTCCGACGCCCCCATATAGACGCCCAGACTCATGCCGATCACGGCATAGGCCAATCCGCAAAGCAGAAACTTCCGGTCGAATGTCATGCTGTCCCCCAGGTGATCCGGTGCTGAGTCATCTGGCGTGCTGCCGATGGCGCGCCATCGAACGGGACTTTATACGCCATTCGGTTCAGCCTGGGCCGAATTCGACGGATGAACATGCACCCCTCGGCTCGCAAGCCAGGTGATGCTTCTCCCTGAACCTGCGGAGCTGTCCCGCGCCGGCCAGCGAAATGGCATCACCCACGATCCATGGCTCCCACATCATGCAAGCGACCCGTCCAAAGGCATGCTGTCGCAGCCCGTCCCGGAGCATGCCGGGACGGCTTGTTGGCGATCGTCAAATGACTGGCGTCGGGGCAACCCCATGCCAGCACGCCAGCACCGGAGTCAGGCAGCCTGCAAAAATATATTCATATGTAAAACAATGTATTGCATGACATGCTGGTTGCACATGACGATTGGCCCAATGCTTGCTAACCGGGGTAAAGAAGGATGGATTCCCGCCTACCGTCATGAGATGCAGAACGGGAGCGGCGAAGCCATCACTGGATTGGTTGAACGAGGTCAAGCTCATGTCTGCAAACCCATTGCTGTTCCCAGGTACCGACCTGGTGATGGAAAACGAACGCCTGCGTGCGGAACTGGAGCACACCCGCAGTGAGGTTCGTGTCCTGATCGAACAAGCCAGCACCGATGAACTCACCGGCCTGCTCAACCGGCGTGGATTCCTGCGCGAAGCCGAACCGGAACTTCGCCAGGCCCAGGCAAGCCAGCATCCGCTGACCCTCATCTACGTCGATGTCGACGGGCTCAAGACGCTCAACGATGAGGCAGGTCACGAAGCGGGCGATGCACTGCTGGTCGAAACAGCGGCGTTGCTGCGTGCAGCCTTCCGCTCCACCGACATTCTGGCCAGGCTGGGCGGTGACGAGTTTGTGGTATTGACGCGTGGTCTCCACGGCGATGGTGCGATCATCCGCCACCGTATCGCTCGCTTGAGCCAGGCATTGCATCGGGCCGGCGCGCAAAGCCGCGAGATCTCGCTCAGCGCGGGTGTCGTCCTGGTCGCCCCCTGCGCGATACCGGCCCTCGACGACCTGCTCGATCGCGCCGACAAGGCCATGTACGAAATCAAGCACGCCAAGACGGAAAAATACCGCGGCCGTCGCCATCCACCGTCACCGGCATGGTCGATGGCCGTCTGAACGACCTGCCTCACCGCCGACCATTCAGCCGGCACCAGGCAAACAGATCTGTCCCCAGCCTTCATTGACGTCACGCAAACAGGCTCCGGGAATACGGAGGCCGATCGTGCGGATCAACCGTGTTCACGCCGGTCTCAATCCTTCGATTGCACTGCCGATGGCACGGCCACGAACCATGGCAATCGTCTCATCGCGATGCCGCTCGGCGACGCTCCATCGCTGAGCAGAATAACGGGGCGGAGGAAGTTGAGCGCGCTCCCGTGGTCGGCTTGCCGACCATGTCTGATTGACACGTGTCACCACGGCTTGCTGACAGTGGGTGATGGTTCGGCCTTCCCGGGCAAGGCACTCTGCTCGCAAGCCGTCCATGCATCGCCAGCTGGCGATGGTTGCGGCACGAATCGAGCCAGCCCAGGAAACCTCATGCGCAACAAGACATTCCCCCGTGCACGCCATCTGTGCCTGCTGCTGATTGCGGCCTGCAGCGTGACCGCAAGCATGGTGATGGTCCATGCCAACACGCTGCCGACATCGACGCCGGTCGCGCCGTCGCCGCGCAACCCGGCGGCAATGCAGGCGGATGCGCTGTTCTGGCAGACGCTGCACAACGGCGACTACGCGCGCATCCAGCCAGCGCTGGAAGCCGAGACGGGTGCGCACCTGCGCGACCCTGGCGACAGCACGACGACGGCCCATGTCGGCTTCCTGCACATCTGGCGTCTCTCCGAACGGGCGCGCCAGGGAGCAGTGGCGCCCACCGTGACGGACGATGCGGTGCTGGCGCGCAACTACTTCCAGCGCGCGGTGAATCAGGCGCCCGGCGATGCGCGCTACCAGGGTTTTCTGGCGAGCGCGATGCTGGCTGAAGCAGGCATCCAGCACGATCCGGTGTTGCAGCGGCAAGCGGAGCGCACCATGCAGGAGGCGATCAAGGCATGGCCGGCGTTCAACTTGTTCACGGCAGGCTACGTGATGAGCAGCCTGGATGCGGCAAGCCCCGGTTTCCAGCAGGCACTGGCATGGCAGTGGAGCAATCTCGATGTATGTGCCCGCGGACCGGTCGACCGTCTCCATCCGGACATCGTCCGGTTGACCGCCCGCATCGACGCCTTGCCTGCCGATGCCCGCGACAGGCGCGCATGCAACGAGACTGCGATCGCTTCGCACAATCAGGAAGGCTTCTTCCTCAACATGGGCGACATGCTGGTGAAATCCGGCAACTGGCAAACCGCCCGCACGATATACGCGGCAGCCAAATCCACGCCCGGCTACGCCAGCTGGCCGTTCCGGCACGAGCTTGAGCAACGCATCGCCGATGCCCCGGCGAACGTGGCGCGCTTCAACGCCGCCGTGCCGCCGGGCAGCAAGCCGCCGGCCCGGATGATGCTCGGCTCGAGCTTCGCCTGCATGGCTTGCCACCAACAGTGAGCCGGGAGAAACGGCAAGCAACCCAACCGGGTCTTCGAATCATCGGGCCAGCCGCTTGAACTCCTTGGCCTGACGCCTCAGCTGATCGATATCCGGACGTTCCGGAAGAACACGATGGGTCGTCACCACAACCTCCATGCAGAGGCCGGACGCGGCATTCGGATCAACTGTTCGACGTTGCTTCGGCACGCACCAGCCATACCTCGCCACGCCGGGCTCGCGGCATGCCACTGAGCATCGAAAACAAGCGGGCTAGCAGACGCACGGCCACCCCCATTCCGCGTACCCGTCGGAAGGGGTTGGATACAGCCTGTTCCGCCCGGATGGTGAATCCGGTCTCCTGCAGGGCCTTTTCCAGCACCCACGGACTGAGCGGCGTGATGTGCCCCTGTTCGCGATAGTCGACGTCGCGAAACCACTGAAACTGGCCGCGCCGCAGGAACAACGCCTGCGACACCGGGTTGGCGATGTTCGGGGTCGACAGGATCAGTTGGCCGCCCACAGGGAGCAGCATGCGGATCTGCCGCAATACCTCGCGCGGGTTCTCGAGATGTTCGATGATTTCCAGCGCCATCACCGCATCGAACCCCAGCGGCCACTGTGCCGCAAATGAGCTATTGAGGTCGGCCGCCACGAAGGGCACCTGCGCCGGCTTGAAACTCTCTGGAAAGAGATCGCTGGCGGTCACCTTGATGCCCATGTCCCACAGCCGCAACGACATCGCTCCGCTGCCGGCACCGAACTCCAGAACATGGCGTTTCCCACCCAGCGCGCCGGCCAGCATTTCTACGGCCGCCTCGTGCAGCCCTGGGGCCGCGTAAATCGGCAGCCCCTTGTAATTGTGCATGCGCCGACCGCCAAACCCGGTGCGAAAACTCTCCGCCCGCGAACTGGCCTGGACGTTGATGGTGGGGGGCTCGATGGAGGGCATGGTTGCGGGCACGTGGGCGTCAGGAGCGCATCGTCGCAGTGTAATGGTTGCGGGCACGTGGGCGTCAGGAGCGCATCGTCGCAGTGTATCAGTCATGGAGGAACCTGCCGCCGCCTCGGGGCCGGCACAGGCTGTCCGCAGCAGCGAGCCGATGGCCTGTCAGCAAAATCCCGGCGCGGGTCGACTTGCCGGCACGTCGAGGCCGAAGATACGCATTCTGCCCGCCCTCCTTTGCACCGTCCCGCACTGTCCCCTGATCACGACCTGGACCATGCCATGTCGCGCCTCAGCGCTGCCCTGCCGGCCTGGCCGGCACGCTGCGCAAATACGCCCACAGTGCGTCAAGTTCCGTGTCGCTGGACAGGCCGACGCTTTTCCACGGCATGAACGGATCCAGCGCGGTGCCGTCGGGTTTGCGCCCTTCTCGCAGCGCTCGATAGAAATCGGCCTTGCTCCATTTGCCCAATCCGCTGACCGGGTCAGGCGTGAGGTTCGCTGCCTTGGGCGTTTGCGGCGGCATTCCCGGAATGGCGCCGCCGGACAGGTGCGGGCCATGGCAACCGGTGCAATTGTGCACCAGATAGGCACCATAGCTGGCGTTGGCCGTCGGGACGATAGAGGCAACGTGCACCGCGTGCTGGTCGATACGACTGGCTGCGATCACCGGCAGTTGACCGAACGCCAGCAGGACGCGTCCCAACGGAGCGACGAAGCTGGGCATGCTGGCGCGATCCACCGGTGGCAGCTGATGCAGCCACGCGATCAGGTCGGCGGTGTCCGCGTCGGACAGGGAGGCCATTTCATCTGAAGGCATCAGCAGCAGGGCGCGTCCATCGGGCCGCAGGCCGTGGCGGATGGCGCGCTCCCAATCGGTGATGCCGAACGCGGCAACCGCGCCCCCTTTGCCGCGCGTGAGATTGGGGGCGGCCAACTGTCCGATCGGCGATTCGCCCACCACAACGCTCCCACCCATGTCTTCGGCGTGGCAGTCGGTGCAGCCGCGGGTCACCGCCAGATGATGGCCACGCTCAATCGCCGTCGCATCGGTGGGCAAGACCAGCGCGGTTTCGCTGACCTGCCAGGTGCGATGCAGCAAGTAGGCGCTACGCGCCCAGACGAAGGCGCCCAGACCCAGCACCATGAGTACCAGCACGCCCAGCGTGCGCAGCAACCAACGCTTCATCATTCCACCCCCTGGTGAAGATCAACGCCGTGACATGCCCCTTGCGGCAGTATCCCCCTCTGCGTCAACGGGCTCAATACGAATTTGCGCCCGGCCCGCGCAAACAGGGAAAGGTGGCCGTGCCCCTTGTTTTGGCAACGATCCCACGGCACGTACCAGTGTTCATTGCTGCATCAGCTGGTCGACCCGTTCGCGCATGCTGTCCGCCAGACACTCGGTGTCGGTGCCGCATGCGTTTCTGGCTTTGAGCCAACTGCGCTGCTCCTGCTTGAGCGACGAGCTGTCATCGCCGGCCACGGCAAGGGCGCGATGATAGGCCGCGGCCACGCTGCGGTCGTACCCTGCCAGAGGCATCGAGGTGCAGATCGTCCGTTCAGCCGTACCTTCCGCCTTGTCGCAGGCAAATGATGGCCTGATCGATGCGCTGGCGGCTCGACGACGAAGCAGCAGCACGAAACCGCTGCTGTCGTCATGGGTGAGCAGGCGATCCGGAGGGAGCGGGATGAACCACGCATGGTTCCATGGGGAGGTAACGTCAGTGCAGCTTGCCTGCCATGGCGAAACCGTGGCATCCGCCAGCTTGAGGCCGAAATCCGGCAGTGTCGGGTAAGTCGGCGTCTGGAAATGTTCCGGGCGCGGAAGACTCTGGCCGATGAATTTCTGCAGCGAGGTCTTCGGAAGCGCTGAAAGCACCGCTTTGCCGCAAGCGCGGGAATCGTCGTTGAGACTGATCTCGGACGAACTGATGCGCAGCTCGCGGCCAAGCAAACGCGGGTCATCCGGAAAGTACTGCCAGTGCGGCTGGTCCTGCTGATCCACGGCCACCTGAACCACCTCCCAGGTGCCTTGCAGGTTCGATGGTGATGTCGGGACTTGTGCAAGCGCCGGCCCGGCGATTGACCAGAGCAACAACTGCATCAAGCCTGGCGGCAGCAGCGCGGAAAGGCGCGAGTGAGACATGGAGAGCGTCATCTTGACGAGCAGGTCAGAATTCCAGTCGGACGGGGTGGCAGTCGAACGTGGCCAGCTTCACTTTCCAGTACCAGATGGTGAAGCTGGCCCTTTATTTGGAGGCCGCCGACGTGGCGGCGCCCGATGGCCTCCATCATGCCGGCCCGGGCATCTCGCCCAGGAGCTGGACAGGATGATACGGCTTCGGTGAGCATGAACGCGAAATGCCTGTCCCTTCCACGCCGCCCGATGAACTGCTGCAGCTGCTGCCCGACGCAGTAGTGCAGACGGATGCGCTGTGGATCATCACCTATTTGAATCCCGCCTGGCACAAGCTCACGGGGCATGCGGTGGATCGGGCACTCGGCCGGTCATTGCTCGACTTCGTGCATCCCGACGACACGGGAACCCTGAGATCAGGCATGCCGGTGTTCCGGCTGCGCTTCGCAAACGCGGACTACCGCTGGATGCGCCTGCAGATGCAGCCGAAGCATGACGCAGCGAATCGCGTGATCAGTCGCCAGGGTGTGCTGATCGAGATCACCGAGCTCACCGAACAAGTATTGATGGAGGTCCGCCAGCGCTTCCTGCGGCTGCTGGAAACCATCGACGGCGTCGTTTGGGAAGCCGAGCTCGGCGTGGGCAATACGTTCCTGAGCCCACAGGTCGAGCGCCTGTTCGGCTACACGGTGGAAGAGTGGCGGTCCGATCCGGGTTTCTGGCGGCAGCATGTGCACCCCGATGACTTGCCGGAAGCACTGGCCATTGACGATGCCGCGTACAACGCAACGCACAGTTATGCGTACGAGATGAGTTACCGGCTGATCGCCAAATCCGGCAAGGTCGTATGGGTGCGCGACCTGTGCCGCGTGGATGTCGACAAGGACCGCCCGACTCGCATGATCGGCCTGATGATCGACGTGACCCGGCAAAAGAACACCGAACTCGAGCTGGTGCAATCCGACAACCGCTATGCACTCGCCACCCGCGGATCCAACGACGGCATCTGGGACTGGAACCTGCAAACGGACGTCCTGCATGTGTCCCAGCGCTTCCATGAGATTGTCGGGCTGGGCAACACCGGCAACCTGCATGATGACGGCTGGCACTTCCTGCAGCAGCTCATTGATCCCGATGACCATGAGCGCGTGCAGATGGCCTACCGCAGGCACCTGTCGGGCCACCGCCCGAACTTTTCAGTGGATTTTCGCGCACGTCATGCATCGGGGCGACTGGTGTGGCTCAATTGGCGCGGGGTCGCCCAATTCGACAACGGCACGGCCGTGCGGATGGCTGGGTCACTGAGCGATCTGGCGGAACGCGGCAGCTCCTACGACGCCTTGACCAACCTGCCCGGCCGGCCGTTGTTCCGCGATCGCCTCGAGCACGCCATCGCGCTGCATCAGGACGGTGCCTCCAAAGCAGCTGGCGCGCTGACACCAGGCGACGCCACCCTGTTCGCCGTGCTGCTGCTGGACCTCAACCAGTTCAAGACAGTCAACGACACCCTCGGCCACCATGCCGGCGACCAACTGCTGCAGCAGGTGGCACGCCGGCTTGAATCCTGCGTACGGCCTATCGATCTTGTCGCCCGCATGAGTGGCGACGAGTTCAACGTGCTGCTTGAGTGTGTCGGTCACGCTGATGCCACCGACCGGGCCCGAGAGATTGCCGCTGTCCTCGCCGCCCCCTATCAGATCGGTACACACACCGTGACCTGCGGCGCGAGCATCGGGGTGGTCAGCAGCCAGGCTGGCTTCGCGACCACCGATGACTACCTGCGCGCCGCCGACGCGGCCATGTACCAGGCCAAGAGCCATGCATTGGGCGTGTGCGTTTTTTCGGGGAAAGGGGATACAAAGAACGGGGGCAGGTTCAGTGCACTCTGACTCCTGCTTTACGGATTCAAACGCCTGTAAGTGAACCTGGCCCTGTTTCTCGGATTGAGCTTTAAGATTCGTGGGGAAACCTCAGCCTCCGTCCCGTTTTCCGCTTCACTTCCTCGCCCCGGTTGCGGTCAACCCTTGAACGACTCGGGCCACATAAAATATCCGCCAAAGCGTGGGCTCTTTCGGAACTCGCCACCCGCAGCCTTCCCTTTCTCAGTGAGGTGCGTCTTGTCGGACTTGAGCTCCAGATAGGCGCTAGCGAGCAATTTCTCCGTGAGTTCGTTCGTTTTCAACCCCAATTTGCGGGCAAGTTTGGAAGTTGAGAGCTTGCCAACCGTATCGACGTCATCCCTGCTGGCGTCGTGCTCGCCCTCTTCCGTACCGGCGCTCTCAGACGTGGCAACACGTTCCATCGAGATACGGATTTCGTCACTGATGCGAATGATCCGCTGCGCTTCCTCATAAGCGTCGCGGTACAGCTCGGAGTCTTCCTCGCGCCGAATCAGGATACCCATCTCATTGTTGTTGACCTGGCTGAACTCGTAGAGGTTGAGGCTGGTGACAATGCACAGTTCCTCGTTGAGATAGCACTTGGCATGCAGGTTCTTGCAGAAGCTGGTGCGGATATAGGTCAGCTCACGCAACCAGCTGATCTCCACCGGCTGCAATTCACTCTTCCCGTAGACCATGCGCACATCGATCTTCAACCGGTTCTTGTCGGCCAGAAGCTCCTTCACTCGGTCGTTGAGCTTCAAGTACGGGCTGATCAGGATCAGGCGATCCTTCGCATCCTTGATCAACTCTTCAAGAAAATAGTTGGTTGCGCTGGTG
>DATMTH010000056.1:0-27949 GCA_035564915.1 Rhodanobacter sp. | reverse complement strand
GGAACACTTACAAAACAATAGATCGTAAGATGCGCAACAACAAAAGCGCGGGGTCACGCAAAAGCGCCCTTCCCGCATGATTCCGCCGTCTTCGAACAACTCCGAACGGTCCTTGTCGATACAGCTGACTATCTGGGTCATGTTGTAGAAATAGCGGGTCTCGCCGTGACAATCGAGCTCGAGGAGCTGACCGAAGGTCGAAAGAAAGCTACCCAGTGCAGCATGCGCCTTCTCGCCCAGCACCAGCGCACCTGGAATCAGCAGACTGACATCGGCTCGCGGCTTCTGCGCTTTTCTGCGCTTCTCGACGTGAAACCCGACGAGAGGCCGACCCTTCCAGTGCTTCGCCGTGCCGCTGGCGTCGAAGGTATCTTCCTCCACGTCATCGCGATCGAGCGGCACCAACATCGCGTAATCATTCACCGCGGCGCACCTGAGTTCCCAAATGGTCATCGTCGTTCCGTCAGTAAGGGAAGGTGTTCGCGAGCAATTGCGCTTTGATGGTGCGCAATCGCTGTCGCCCAGCTTCAGGGTCCTTGGCACCGGCGCCACGTAGTCTGGCGTACACCGTCGCATGGTAGACCGGAGAATGAATCGGCCCGTGTTGGGGTGCATCGGGATAGTCGGCAAGTGGTTTGTCTGCGAACTGCGGAAGAAACACCCCATTATCGACATCATTGATGCCTATGAACCACCCGAACAACCTTCTGCGAGAGAACTCCGCCTGATCGTCTTTGAGTGCGACGACACGATGCGCGCACGCATCGACAGGCCGGGAATTCCCGGTGGCTTTGACGATATTTCGCGCCAATGTCCGACAACGATAACCGCGGACCTAGCCCCAATCACCCCAAGTTCGCGGCCAAACATGGCCCACCCTTCCCTGTGCGCAATTCGCTTGACGCCAAAGCGCGCCATCGTCACGCTGCCCCAATGAACCTCCTGCTACTGCGCAATGCGCTGGTCTACGCCCCCGAACCCCTCGGCCAGCAACACCTGCTGCTCGGCGGCGGCCGCATCCTGTGGATGGGTGCCGAACTGGCGGATCTGCCCGCGGCGCTCTCGGTCGAAACGATCGACCTGGAAGGACGCCGGCTGATGCCCGGCCTGATCGACGCGCACGTGCATGTCACCGGCGGTGGCGGCGAGGCGGGCTTCCGCACGCGGGTGCCACCGCAAGGTGTGTCGCGCTTTACCCGCGCCGGCATCACCACCGTGGTCGGCCTGCTCGGCACCGATGACGTGGCGCGCGGGCCGCAGGATCTGCTGGCGACGGTATACGCGCTGCGCGAGGAAGGCTTGAACGCGTTCGCGTTCACCGGCGGTTACCACCTGCCGCCGCGCACGCTGACCGGTACGGTGCGTGGCGACCTGGTTTTCATCGAGGCCTTGGTCGGCATCGGCGAGGTGGCGATCAGCGATCACCGCTCCAGCCAGCCCACGCTCGACGAATTGCTGCGGCTGGCGGCCGATGCGCACGTGGCCGGCTTGATGACCGGCAAGGCCGGCGTGCTGCACCTGCATCTGGGCGACGGCCTGCGCGGGCTGGAGCTGGTGCGTCAGGCGCTGACGCAAACCGAGTTGCCGCCGCGCGTATTCCATCCGACCCACGTGAATCGACGCACGGCGCTGTTCGACGAGGCGCTGACACTGGCGGCGCGAGGTTGCACGATCGATCTCACCGCATTTCCGGTGGAGGAAGGCGAGGATGCCTGGAGTGCGGCCGACGGGCTGCTGCGCTACCTGGACAGCGGCGCGCCGGCCGAGCGTGTCACGATCAGCTCGGATGCGGGCGGCTGCCTGCCGGCGTTCGACGCGGATGGCCATGTCTGCAAGATGGGCGTGGGCGAATCCGGTGCATTGCTGGCGACCCTCAACGAACTGCTGGCGCGAGGCGTGCCACTGGAGCGTGCGCTGCCGGCTTTCACCAGCAATCCGGCGCGCTTGCTGCGCTTGTCGGCGAAGGGTCGGATCGCAGCCGGCGCCGACGCGGATCTGCTGGCATTGGATGCCGACGGCGCGGCACATGTTGTAATAGCCCGTGGCGCAGTGCACCTGCGCCACGGCCGGATCGAACACCTCGGCACGTTCGAGAACGAAAACTAGACGTTCGCTGCGTCAGCATGGGCATCCGGCCCGATGGACGCAGAGAACCGCATGACATCGAAAGAAGCAGAGAACCAGATGAGTCCCAGCAGGGTGATGGAAGGGGAGCAACGCGGCTGGATCGTGCCGATCGGCGGTGCCGAGCAGAAAGAGAACGATCCGCACATTCTTGAACGCTTCGTGCAACTGTGCGGCGGCAGCGATGCCAACATCGTGGTGATCCCCACCGCGAGCCAGCTGGCCGATACCGGTTCACGCTACGAGAGGTTGTTCGAAGGCCTCGGCGTCGACACCGTCGATGCGCTGGATTTCGACATGCGCCGCGATACCGGCGAGAAAAGTCGCCTCGAACGTCTCGACCAGGCGACCGGGATCTTCTTCACCGGCGGCAACCAGTTGCGGTTGTCGACCATGCTGGGCGGCACGCCGGTGGCGCAGCGCATTCGCGCACTGAACGCCCGCGGCGTGCATGTGGGCGGCACCAGCGCCGGCGCCAGCATCCTCAGCGAGCACATGATCGCGTTCGGCAAGGAAGGCCTCTCGCCCACCGCCGGCAGCGTGCGGCTGGCGCCGGGGCTCGGGCTGACCAACCGCTTCATCATCGACCAGCATTTCAGCCAGCGCGACCGGCTCGGCCGCCTGATGGCTGCGCTGGCCTACAACCCGTACGCGGTCGGCATCGGGCTGGACGAAGACACCGCCGCCTTCATCCGCCCGGACAACACGCTCGAAGTCGTCGGCAGCGGCGCGGTCACCGTGCTGGATGCGGGCAACCTGCAGTTTTCGTCGATGGCCGATGCCGGCGAGAACGGCACGGTGTGCATGCTGGGCATGACCATCCATGTGCTGATCGCCGGCGCCACCTTCAATCTGGCGACGCGGCATGCGTCGGCAGGCACCCTGGCAACCCCAAAGCAGAGCGCCTGAAACACGCCCAAGTCCCGAATCATCGATCCTGCTCAAAAGGAAAATCACATGCGCATTCTGGAACGTTCCGTTTTTGTCGGCCCGTCGTTGTATGCGCACTTTCCGGTGATCCGGTTGCAACTCGATCTGGGTGAACTGGAACAGTGGCCTACCGGCAAGCTCGGGCCGGCCTTCGTCGATGGCCTGATTGCCGCCCTGCCCGGGCTGGCCGAGCATGGCTGCTCGTACCGCGAACCGGGTGGCTTCATCCGGCGCATGCGCGAGGGCGACGGCACCTGGCTCGGCCATGTGCTGGAGCATGTGGCGATCGAACTGCAGAACGTCGCCGGTGAGGATGTGACCTTCGGCAAGACGCGCAGCGCGGACAAGCCAGGCGTGTATTCGGTGGTCTACGAATACGTGCAGAAGGAGGAAGGCATCGCCGCCGGCGAGCTGGCCTTGCGCTTGCTGGCGTCATTGCTGCCGAACGCACTGCAACCGCATGGCAGCGTGCCGGAAGGCTGGGAATGGGCGAGTGCGCGCGACGAATTCATCCGCTACGCACAACGTGGCGCGCTCGGCCCATCGACCGCCTCGCTGGTGCGCGCTGCAGAACAGCGCGGCATCCCCTGGCTGCGGCTGAACCAGCAATCGCTGGTGCAACTCGGTCATGGTCGTTACCAGCAGCGCATCCAGGCCACCGTCACCGGCAAGACGCCGCACATCGCGGTGGAGCTGGCCAGCGACAAGGAGGAAACCAACAAGATCCTCGCCTCGCTCGGCCTGCCGGTGCCCAGGCAGGAACTGGTGCAGAGCGAGGAAGGTGCGCAACGCGCGGCGCGCCGGCTCGGTGTGCCGGTGGTGACCAAACCGTACAACGGCAACCATGGCCGCGGCATCTCGATCCACCTGATGACCGCCGAGGAAATCGGCGAAGGCTTCAAGTCGGCGCGCGAGCATTCGCGCTCGGTGATCGTGGAGAATTTCCTCAGCGGCGACGACCATCGCCTGCTGGTGGTCAACGGCGAACTGGTCGCGGCCACGCGGCGCACGCCGGGGCACGTGGTCGGCGACGGCGTGCGGACCATCGCGCAACTGGTGGATGAAGTGAATGCCGACCCGCGCCGCGGCATCGGCCACGAGAAGGTATTGACCCGGCTGGTGCTCGACGCGCAGGCCGGGATGATGATGGATCGCGTCGGCTACACCGCCGCGTCGGTGCCCGAAGCAGGCGAGACCGTCTACCTGCGCTCCACCGCCAACCTGTCCACCGGCGGCACCGCCACCGACGTCACCGACATCATCCATCCGGACAACCGCGACATGGCGGTGCGCGCGGTACGCGCGATCGGGCTGGACGTGGGCGGCGTGGATTTTCTCACCACCAATATCGCCGAGAGCTACAAGAAGATCGGCGGCGGCATCTGCGAGATCAATGCAGCCCCCGGTTTCCGCATGCACGTGAGCCCCAGCGAAGGCACCCCGCGCGACGCGGCCGGGCCGGTGATCGACATGCTGTTTCCGCCGGGCACGCCCTCGCGCGTGCCGATCGCGGCCGTCACCGGCACCAATGGCAAGACCACCACCGCGCGCATGCTGGCGCACATCACCAAGATGGCCGGCTACACGCCCGGCCTGACCACCACCGACGGTGTCTACATCGACGGCCAGCGCACGGTCGAGGGCGACATGACCGGGCCGGTGTCGGCGCGGATGGTGCTGGCCGACCCGCACATCGACATCGCCGTGCTGGAAACCGCGCGCGGCGGCCTGCTGCGCGCCGGCATGGGCGTGCCGTCGGTGGATGTGGGTGCCGTGCTCAACGTGCAATCCGATCACCTGGGCCTGAAGGGCATCGACACGCTGGAGCAGCTGGCCGAGGTCAAGCGCATCGTGGTCGAAGTGGCGAAAGAGTGCGCGGTGCTCAATGCCGATGACCCGAACGTGTTGAAAATGAGCGGCTACACCGACGCGAAAGTCATCTGCTACGTCACCATGAATCCGTCGCACGCACTGGTGCGCGAGCACGTGCGTGCCGGTGGCCGCGCCTGCGCGCTGGAAGCGGGCGTCAACGGCTCGATGATCACCCTGTACGACAAGGGCAGCCATATCCCGCTGCTGTGGACGCACCTGATTCCCGCCACGCTGGAAGGCCGCGCGCTGCACAATGTGCAGAACGCGATGGTCGCCGCCGCGATGGCGTTCTCGCTGGGCATCAAGCTCGATGCGATCCGACAGGGCCTGCGCACCTTCGACACCACGTTCTTTCAGGCACCGGGGCGCATGAACGTGTACAGCGAGCACCCGTTCAAGGTGCTGTTCGACTATGGCCACAACGCGCACGCGGTGTCGGTGATGGCCGACCTCGCCGGTCGCCTCGATGTCACCGGTCGGCGCGTCGTGGTGCTGGCCGGCCCCGGCGATCGCCGCGACGAGGATCTGGTCGCCATCGCCAACGCGACGGCCAACCGCTTCGATCACTACATCTGCCGCCGCGACGATGCGCTGCGCGGGCGCGATGGCGACGAAGTGCCGGGCATTCTTGCCAAAGCCCTGCGTGCCGCCGGCGTGCCGCACGAGGCGATCTCGATCATTCCCGACGAGCAGCAGGCGATCGACGCCGCGTTGCGGATGGGCCAACCAGGCGATCTGTTGCTGGTGTTCGCCGACGCGCTGGTGCGTTCGTGGAAACAGATCATCAAGTTCCGTCCCGAGGGCACGACCGAGCCACGCGTGCACAACGCCCCCGGCACCACGCAAGTTGCGGCGGTCGAGCCGGCATTCGACGAAGCCAGCTTCGCCGATCTCGGCGATCTGGTGCGTGACGAACGCGGCGTGCGCTTCTCGCGCGAGAGTGACGATTGAGCGCAATGCCCGACTTCATGCCGTTCGACGACTCGCGCCGACTGACCGGCGCCAATCTCTACTTCAGCGATGTCGGCGCGGTACTGGAAACCGGGGGCGAGATGCCGGACGACGCGGCGTTGCAAGCCTGGGATGCCGCCGTGCAACGTGCCTGCGCCGCGCTCGGCTGGTCGCCACAGGCACGGGTGGTGCGGCAACACGCCAGCGGCGCCTCGCTGGCCCTGACCGCGCCGCTGGACCAGCTGTTCAGCGCCACCGAAGTCAACGAATGGGCATGGTGTTGCGCGCATGAAGCGCAGCATGGCGCACTTGCCGCGCGCTGGCATGCGCCCGGCCATCCGGCCTTGTGGGACGAGTCGGCCGCGATCGCAACCCTGCGCGCCTTCGCCGCGGCGGAACGCCAGCCTGCGCTGTTGCCGCTGGTCGATGCCGCCGAGCAGCGCGGCCTGCCCGTGCTGCTCGATGACGAGTGGCTCTCGATCGGTGCCGGCGACAACGCCACCTGCTGGCCCGTCACGCAATTGCCCGCGCCCGACACGCTGGACTGGTCGTCCCTGCATGCGGTGCCGACCGCACTGGTCACCGGCTCCAACGGCAAGACCACCACCGTGCGGCTGTTGTCCGCGATGGCGCAGGCGCATGGCTGGCGCACCGGGCACAGTTGCACCGATGGCGTTTTCGTCGATGGCCAGGCGATCGAGGCCGGCGATTATTCCGGCCCGGCCGGCGCCCGCGCCGTACTGCGCGCCGCCGGCGTGCAGGCGGCGGTGCTGGAAACCGCGCGTGGCGGCCTGTTGCGGCGTGGCCTGGCGGTGCAGCACGCGCAGGTGGCCGTGGTGACCAACGTCAGCGACGACCATTTCGGCGAATACGGTATCCACGACCTGCCCGCGCTGGCTGCGGTGAAGCTCACCGTGGCCAGCGCGATCGACGAGTCCGGCATGCTCGTGCTGAATGCCGATGACGACCTGCTGGTGGCGCAATCGAAGCGATTCAGCTGCCCGATCGGCTGGTTCGCGCAAGCCGACGAGAACCCCCTGCTGCAAACCGCACGCGGGCACGGCGGTGCCACCTGCGCGGTACGCGACGGCCATCTGTGGCTGTCGTGGCGTGGTCGCCAGCATGACCTGGGTGACGTCGCCGCCATGCCGCTCAGCTTCGCTGGCCGCGCCCGCTACAACATCGCCAACCTCGCCGCCGCCGCGCTTGCTGCCGCTGCGCTGGGCATCGGCGTCGACACCATCGCGGCCACCTTGCTGCGCTTTGGCAGCTCCCGCGTCGACAATCCGGGCCGCCTGCAACACTGGTCATTCGGTTCGCTGCGGGTATTCGTCGACTACGCCCACAATCCCGAAGGCCTGCATGGCCTGCTCGATGTCGCGACCGCGCAGCGGGCCGGCGGGCGGCTGGGCCTGCTGCTGGGTCAGGCCGGCAACCGCGAAGCCCTGGCAATCCGCGAACTGGCCACGATGGCCGCACGGTTCCAGCCCGCACGCGTGCTGCTGAAGGACATCGAAGGCTACCTGCGCGGCCGCAGCGCAGGCGAAGTGGCGGCCATCCTGCGCGACCAGCTGCAACACGACGGCGTGCCGGCCGATGCCATCGTCGATTGCCTGGATGAGGTCATCGCGGTGCGTGACCTGCTGGCTTGGGCACGGCCGGGTGATGTGCTGGTGCTGCCGACCCACGGCGTGGCCGCACGTCGGCAGATCAGCGATTTGCTCAATGCCTTGCAGGCACAGGGCTGGCAGCCTGGGCAATCGCTGCCGGCGGGCTGAAATCGACCGCCCGGCTCAGCGTGACGCGCGCGGCTGCCGCGCAATGCGCACCAGGTAGATGATGATGGCCACGTTGCCGACCAGGGTGGCCAGCTTGAGCCAGCCGAAGTGGTACAGGGTCTCGTACAGCTCCAGCGGAATCAGCGAGCCGGTGGCGATCACGGTGAACCATTCCGCCCAGTGCTTGCCCATCCACAGGCCGATGCCCTCGATGCCGAACAACACCGCATAACCCAGCGCCACCAGCCCGACTGCCACGAACTTGCTCGGGCCGAAATCCTGCAGCAACTCCACCAGCTTCCAGCGCAAGCCGTTGCTGTCGGCCAGCGAAAGATGCTCCAGCCAGCGCACCAGTCGATCGAAGTTTTCTTCGCGATAGAAATGGAACGCGGCCAGCGCCACCAGCAGCAGGCAGACGGTCTTGATGATCTCGTAGATGGCAATGACGAACAGGCCGGGATGGCGCTGGCCGGGTGCGGCCGCGGTTGGAGCGTCGGTGGATTCTTGAATGGGCATGGGCGGCAACTGCATGGGCAAGGGGCATTGTCGCCGATGGCGGGCGGAACAGCCTGTGCGTGATGGCATGGCTGGCGACGATTCAGCCGGTGATGAAACCAAACAGGTTCTGCTCGACCAGGTTCTCGCGAAAAACCTGCTCCACCTTCGCCGACGGCGGCCCTTGCCAGAGCCACTGCTCCAGCATCCCGAGCGCTTCGGTCGCGCCGCTGGCCAGCACCTCGACGCGGCCATCGTCGAGATTCTTCGCATGCCCGGCCAGACCCAGGCCGAGTGCATGCTCGCGGGTGCTGGCGCGAAAGAACACCCCTTGCACGCGACCACTGACAATGAAGCGCGCCGTCGGCATCAGTCCGCTCCGATCCACTGCTTCAACATGCTCTCGGTCACCGGCCCGATCCGTTGCCGGGCCACCTTGCCGTCCGGGCCGATCAGATAGGTGGTCGGCAGGCCCCGCGGCTCGTCGAAATCCTTGAGCGGCTTGTCCAGGGTGACCTGGGCGATCGGATAGACCACCGGATGCTTGGCCAGGAAAGCCTTGATGTCGCCCGGCTCGCTGTCCTCGTAAGCCAGTCCGATCGCGCGGACGTTCTTGTGGGTGGCGACGAAGTGCGAGATATCCGGCATTTCCTTGATGCACGGCACGCACCACGTTGCCCAGTAATTGACGATCACCCAATGACCGCGTTGCGCGGCAAGGTCGAAGTTGCCGCCAGCCAGCGTGGCCACCTGCAAGGTCGGATGGCTTGGCATCGCGGCCCGTGTCGGCGCGATGAAGGCCAGGCCAAGCAGGGCGGCGACGGTCAGGCGGAATGGAGACGGGGTCATGCGGAAAGCTCCTCGGGATCGGGCGCCGGATCGGCGTCCGCAGGGTAGATCCGGTCGAGTCTACTGCCGAGCTTGAGCTTCAGCATCGCGGCCAGTTCATCGAGCAGGGCCAGCAGCTCGGTCGGCAACTCGATCCCCAGCGACGCGGCTTCATCCAGCGGTTGCAGCGGCAGGCGGTAATGGGTGCAGCGATATACCCGCAGCAAGTCGGCGCTGTCCAGGCTGCGGCTGAGCAGCCAACCCATGTCACCACGCTGAATCAGGTCGGCACGCTGCAAGTCGTCGAAATAGCACTCGATCGACGCCATGCGCAGGTACGGGGTCCGCAGCCGCACTTCGGCCGGGTCGATGCACTCGCCATGGCGCTGCGCGTCCACAAAATGGTTCAGCACCACCAGCAGGCCGAGGAACTCGGCCCCTTCCGGCAAGGTTTCGGTGGGCGGGTGATATTCGAACGCCGAGATCGACGCGGCGATCGACGCGGCGAGTATCACGATCACCCATGAAAGATAGATCCACAGCAAGAAGATCGGGATGATCGCCAGCTTGCCGTAGATCTGCTGGTAGGTGGTGGCGTTGCCCACGAACTCGGTGAAACCCCAGCGCGCCATCTCGAACAACACCGCGCCCAGCAGCGCACCGATCGCCGCATCGCGACGCGACACCCGCGTATTCGGGATGACCGCATACATCAGCCACAGGGTGAAGAACGTCACCAGGAACGGCAGCGTCGTCAGCAGACTGTGGCCGAGCGTATTGATCTGGTCCGAGGCCGCACTCAGCAAGGGCATCGCGGTGACGTACGAGGTCACCGCAATGCCGCCGCCGACCAGGATCGGGCCGAGGGTCAGCGCTGCCCAGTACAACAGCAGGCGCGATGTCCAGCGGCGCGCCTGGTGCACCCGCCAGATCCGGTTCAGCCGATCCTCGATGCTCATCATCATCGACAACGCGCTGAACAGCATCACCAGGATGCTGATGCCGGTCAGGCCCTTGGCGTTGTCGGCAAAGCTCTGGATGGTGTTCTGCACCGTCACCCCGGCGGACGGCACGAAATTGCTGAAGACAAAATTGATCACGGTGTCGCGCGCCTCGGCGAACACCGGAAACACCGCGAACATCGCCAGCACGGCCACGGTCAGCGGCACCAGCGAAACCAGCGTCGTATAGGAAAGCGCACCGGCCGTCTCGAAGCACTTGTCGTCAACGAACCGCTGCCAGATGAAGCGGCTGAAGTTGCGCGTGCGATCGCGGTTGAAATGCCTGACCATGACTGTCCTTATCGGCAGCGACGGGATGCCGCGGCCAACATCGTGGGTATCGGACGGTACACTAGCGTATTGCCCGTCAATGCCCCAAACACACGAGCTCCGTGCGCATGAATCAAGACATCCTCGTTCTCTACTACAGCCGCAGCGGGCATACCGCGCAGCTGGCACGGCTGATCGCCCGCGGCATCGAGGAAGTCCCCGGCATGCACGCGCGCCTGCGGCAGGTGCCACCGGTGGCTCCAGTGACCGAGATTGCACAACCGCCCGAACCGGAGGATGGCGCCCCGTACGTGACCAGGCAGGATCTGCTCGACTGTGCCGGCATGGCCATGGGCAGCCCGACCCGTTTCGGCAACATGGCCGCGCCGCTGAAACATTTTCTCGACACCACCGGCGCCGAGTGGGCCAGCGGTGCCCTGGTCGGCAAGCCGGCCGCCCTGTTCACCTCCACCAGCACCATGCACGGCGGGCAGGAATCCACCTTGCTGAGCATGGCGCTGCCGCTGCTGCATCACGGCATGCTGCTGCTCGGCGTGCCCTACACCGAGCCCGCCCTGACCAGTACGCTAAGTGGCGGCACCCCTTACGGCGCCAGCCATGTTGCCGGCGCCAAGGGCGACAACCCGATCAGCGAACACGAGCGCGAGCTGGCCCGTGCGCTGGGCCGGCGCCTCGCCGACATCGCACGCCGGCTGGCGGACAAGGCATGAGTGACTCGACACGCACACCGATCCTGCCGGTCTACCGCATCGGCCTGATCGCCTGGGCCTTGCTGCTGTTGCTGCAATGCTTCTGGCACGGCTGGCTGTTTCCGCCGCAGCAGCTGTCACGATGGTGGGTGCTGGCCTTCACCACGGTACCGCTGCTGCTGCCGCTGCTGGCCCTGCATGATGTTCGCCGTGCCTTGCTCTGGGTCGGCATCCTCAGCCTGTTCTATTTCTGCCATGGCGTGGCCGAGGCGTGGAGTTCGCCCGACGAACGCGCGCTCGCACTGGCGGAAATCGTCCTGACGGTCGGTTTGATCGCCATGCTCGGCGCGGGCGTCAAGCGGCGACCCGCATCGCCAGGCTGACACCTGCCCAAGCGGACTGCGCAAACCGCGGCTCAATCGCAGCGGACCACCCGCACCACCGATTCGCGAATATCCACAAAACCCATGCGCCGATACAGCGCACGGGCGCCCTCGTTGCCGCGCATCACATGCAGGAACGGGGTCTCGCCACGCAGCAACTCGCGCCGGACCAGCTTGGCGGTGAGCCGGCGCGCGAGGCCGCGCCCCTGGTAGTCCGGATGGGTGCAGATGCCGCTGACCTCGCGCAGTTCGCCGGCAAACGAACGCTCGCCTGCCATCGCCATCAGCCGCTCGCCATCGAACAGGCCGAAATAGTCACCCAGTCCGATCGTGCGCAGGCCGAACGGGCCGGGCCGGGTCAGCTGCGCCAGCGCCAGCGCCTGCCCGGCGTGTTCGGGCCTCAGCGGCAAGGCTTCGGGTGCTTCGTCGGCGGCGGGCAGTTCGCCGATCCACAGCATCTTGAACATCGTCGACTCCACGTCGAGCTTCCAGCCGTCGGGCACCGGCCCCGACCAGCCATCGGTATAGAACGGTTCACCCGCCGCACAGCACGGGCGCAAGGCCTCGAGGTCCGGCCGCTGCGGCTCGGCAAAGCCGGCGATCGGCGAGAACCCCGGCGCATACCGCCGCGCCGCGCCCGCACCCACCGCGAAGACCGCCTGTGGCCCGCTCAGCGCGTGCCAGAAGATGTTGTCGATGAGTGGATGGTCGGGAATTCGCGTCATCGGCTAGCTACCTGTCGACGTGCCCTGGCCAATCCACAGACGGTTGCCGTCCGGGTCCTCGATGCGAAATTCCAGCATGCCGTAGAACGACTCCTCCAGCGCCGGGATCTCCACGCCATGCTCGCGGATCGCACGGTGATACTCGACCACGTCATCCGGATACAGATACAGCACCGATGTGCGCGGCGCCTCCGGGTGGACATTGATCGACTCGTCCAGCATCAGGCGGCACTCGCCGAAACACAGCATCGCCCAACGCCAGCCGTCATGGCGCCGTTCGACGCCGAAGCCGAGCTTGCCGTAGAACGCTACGCTCGCGGGCATGCTGCGCACGGGCAGCATCGGCACAACCCGGGTCATCTTCATGGAAACCTCGCAGGCAGGGTGGGAAATCCGGACAGCCGTGGCAGCCTCACTCCCACTCGTCCACATAGGCGAACTTCGGCATCTCCCAGTGGTAGCGGATCGCCAGGATGCGCATCAGCAGGCCGATCGCCAGTGCGATGCCGAGACCGAGCCAGTGGAGCACACCGAGTTGCACGGATGAAAGGTACAGCCCACCGGTAACCAGCGACACGCTGGCATACAGCTCCTTGCGGAACAGCAGCGGGATGTCGTTGCACAGCACGTCGCGCAGCACGCCGCCGAAGGTGCCGGTGATCATGCCGCTGACCAGCACGATCAGGAACGGCAGCTGCATGCCGATCGCCACATTGCAACCGAAGATGGTGAATACCACCAGGCCAACCGCATCGAGCAGCAGGAAGGCCATCCGCAGATGCCGCATCATCGGCGCCACGATCATGGTGACCACGGCGGCACCGGCGGTGATCAGCAGGTAGCTCGGATGCGCCACCCAGCTCAGCGGATGGTGGCCAAGCAGGATGTCGCGGATCGAGCCGCCGCCCAGCGCGGTGATGCACGCCACCACGCACACGCCGAACCAGTCCATGTTGCGCCGCCCGGCCGACAGCGCGGCGGACATCGCCTCGGCGGTGATGGCGATCAGGTAGGCGATGTGCATGAGATCCATGGCTGTTCCCCCGGGTGTGGTTTCAGTCGACGCACCGGGCAGTCTGCACGGTACTGAAGTGGACGACCAGCCAGCTACCGAGTGCGGCCACCCCGAGCAGGCTCGCCAAGGTGTCCAGGTTGAGGCCGAGGGCGAACGGCGTGGGGAAAAACGCCCTGCCCTGCAGCCCCGCCGCCGGATGCGGGGGTGGCGTTGCACGGAAACACACCGGCGCAGAAGGGAACGATGACAGCCATGGCGATCGGATCCCGGGAGCGGACTGCCAGCGAGTGTCGGGGGTCATGTCGCTCGCGAATCAAATCAGTTGTCGCGCCTTCGAGGCGCGCCGGCGTGCTGCAGCCGGCGGGTCATGAACACGCTGTACGGGTCCTCCACGCAATCGCCGAACGGCGTGCAGAACACGAAGCCGAAGCGCGCATACAGCCGATGGGCCGGCACGAAGGCCTCGGCTGAGCCGGTCTCCAGGCTGAGTCGTCGATAACCGCGTCGCTGCGCCTCGTCGATGAGATGTTGCAGCAACGCGGCGGCGACACCCTTGCGCAGGTGCCGCGAGGCGGTGCGCATGGACTTGATCTCGGCATGCTGCGCGTCGAGTTGTTTCAGCGCCGCGCAGCCGAGCAACTCGCCGCCCTGCCACGCGGTCCAGAAACTGATCTCCGGCCGGCGCAGCGCGTCGAGGTCGAGCGCGTGGATGCTTTCGGGCGGCGAATGCAAGATCATCGACTGCAAGTGTTCGTGCAGCAGCGCGGCGATGCCGGGACCGGTGAGATCGTCGGGGCGGATGTGCAGGGTCATGAGCGCCGTCATCTGAACACCACCATGCTCTGCCGGCTCAGCGCCACCGGCTCGCCACGCGGCCCCCAAAGCATCACGCTCTGGTTGGTGTAGCCGTCGCGGGCGGCGAGCAGTTCCGCGTCGACGCGCCAGTCGTCCATGCCGAGGTCGTCGTAGCGATCACGCAGCAGTTCGACCATCCAGGTCAGCGAGCTGCCGGGCACAGGTTGATTGAACATGCCCAGCGCGATCGGTGGAATGAAGTCGGCGAAGGCGAGCACATGCGTTTCGTCGGGCCGGCCATGATCGCGCAGCGAGAGCTGCACCACGGACTCGCGCTGCGTGCCGCCACTGAACGGCAGCTCGCCGCGCAGCCAGCGCGCGCGAAAGTGCCGGGCGAACGCGGGCATCAGGCCTTCGACATGGCGCCATTCCTTCGCCGTGGCAGCAGCGGCAACGGTCGCCTGCTCCGGCCCGAAGTCCAGCACCGACGGACGCGCGCTGCCGAACACGCCGAGCAACCTGCACAGTACCTGGTCGCCATCGCAGAGGCTGGCTTCGACATGGATCGCGCTGCGGCCCTGGCGCAGGCAGGCGGCGCGAATCGTCACGCAGCCGGCAGCTACCGGCGCAAGGAAGGTGACCTGCAGCGTGCGCAACGGCATGTCCGCCGG
Source organism: Rhodanobacter sp. (assembly GCA_035564915.1). Classification (GTDB taxonomy): domain Bacteria; phylum Pseudomonadota; class Gammaproteobacteria; order Xanthomonadales; family Rhodanobacteraceae; genus Rhodanobacter. Next base: position 13,401 of record DATMTH010000056.1, on the reverse strand, counting down.
CACAAGTTCACGCATCGCGCGCAAACCCAGTGCCGCCTGCAGACCGCCGAAGGCGCTGCGCCCTTGCAGCCAATCCTCACTGACCGTGGCCTGCCAGTGCCCGCCATGGCGGGTGACGCTCTGCATCGCCTCGGAAAAGCGCATGGTCCTGCCTGTTCGTGGTTGGGTCTTTCGATGATGCCAGCACAACGCCTTCCGTGGGCATGCCTATACTCTTCGTCTCGTACCGGGATGGAGAACGCCATGGCCTTTCTGCAGGTTCCGCCGCAGCTGGCGCACCCGTATCGCCACGACCGCCTGCTGCTGGCGCTGCTCGATCGCGTGCTGCCGGTCGACCGGCGCGGCGCGCTGGACGCCGACCTCGATGCGCTGGGCGACTACGCGTTGATGGCCTGGCAGCGCGTCAACGCCACCACCCGCCGCAAGCCGGTGCTGACCCGCTGGAACGCCTGGGGCCGCCGCGTCGACCGCATCGAACTGACCCCGGCCTGGCAGGAAGGCGCAACGATCACCACGCGCCACGCGATACTTGCCGCCGGCCACGGCGACAGCGCGCACGGACGGCTGGAGGAATTCGCCCGCGTCTATCTCTATCACCTGGCCAGCGAGTTCTACACCTGCCCGCTGGCGATGACCGACGGCGCCGCCACCGCGATCAAGGCCTCCGGCAACCGCGAGCTGATCGAGCGCGTTCTGCCGCGCTTCCTGAGCCGCGACGCATCAAGCTTCTGGCTCAGCGGCCAGTGGATGACCGAGACCGCCGGTGGCTCCGATGTCGGCAATACCGAGACGGTGGCGCGACAGGGCGCCGACGGCCAGTGGCGGCTGCACGGGCGCAAATGGTTCAGCTCGGCCGTGGTCGGCGAGGCCGCGCTGGCGCTGGCCCGGCCCGAGGGTGGCGGCACGGGTACCGGCGCACTGGCGCTGTTCTACGTGGAGACGATGGATGGCGAGGCGCGCAGGCCGGAGTTGATCATCGACCGGCTCAAGGACAAGCTCGGCACGCACGAACTGCCCACCGCCGAAATCCACCTCGACGGCCTGCCCGCCTGGCCGCTGGGGGAACTGGCCCACGGCGTGCGCCAGGTGGCACCGATGCTCAACGTCACCCGCACCTGGAACGCGATCTGCGCCATCGCCAGCATGGCCCGCGCGATCAGCCTGGCGCGCGACTACGCCACGCGGAGGCAGGCGTTTGGCCATCCATTGATCGAACAGCCGCTGCACGCGCAGACCCTGGCCGACATGCAGGCACAGTTCGAGGCGGCATTCGCGCTGGCGTTCGAGGTGGCGCACCTGCTCGGCCGCGTCGAGCATGGCGAGGCATCGCCGGAGGAAGCCGCCGTACTTCGCCTGCTCACCCCGCTGGCCAAGCTGTGGACCGGCAAGCTGGCGGTGAAGTTGTGCTCCGAGGCGCTGGAGTGTTTCGGCGGCGCCGGCTACATCGAGGACACCGGCCTGCCGCAACTGCTGCGCGACGCACAGGTCTACGCGATCTGGGAAGGCACCACCAATGTGCTGTCGCTGGACAGCCTGCGCGCCCTGGCCGGCGACAGCCTGGCCGCGCTGCGCCGCGTGATCGGCCTCTGGATGGAAGACAGCGACGACATGCACGCCGTGAGCGCCATCCGCCAGACTCTGGACGCGGCGATGCGCTGGCTCGATCGGCACGGCAGCACCCGCGACGAACTCGAAGCCGGTGCGCGCGGTCTCGCCGTCACATTGGCCCGCTGCAGCGCGGCGGCACTGCTGCTGCGCCAGGCTACCTGGTCGACCCGGCACGGCGACCCGCGCCCGGCCGCCGCCTTGCGTCGATTCATCGGGTGCGGCCTTGACCACCTGGTCACACCGGATGCCGGCAACACGGCGTTGCTGCTGGGCTGATTCGAACGCCCGCCGCTGTTGGAGCGGCTTCAACAAAAAAACGGGACAACCCGCGCATCGACCACACGGGCTAAAATAGGCCTTTACCTCAACCGGCCATCCGCATGCAGCACCTGACCATCGTCACCACCGGCGGCACCATCGACAAGATCTATTTCGATGACAAGTCGGACTACAAGATCGGTGCGCCGCAGATCGGCGAGATCCTCGGCCAGCTTGGCGTGGCGTTCGATTTCGACGTCATCCCGATCCTGCGCAAGGACAGCCTGCACATGGCGGCTGATGACCGCAGCCTGGTTCGTTCGACGATCGAGGCGCAACCGCATCGCCATGTGCTGATCACCCACGGCACCGACACCATGGTCGAGACGGCGCGCGAGCTGGCCGGCATCAAGGGCAAGGTGATCGTGTTGACCGGCGCGCTCAACCCGGCGCGTTTCCAGGGTTCGGATGCGGTGTTCAACATCGGCTGCGCCGTGGCCGCGGTGCAGACCCTGCCCGATGGCGTCTACATCACCATGAACGGGCGCGTATGGGATCCGTCGAAGGTGCGCAAAAATCGTGACGCCAACCGGTTCGAGGAAGTCGGCGGCTGAGCGCACGCGAAACCGGTCAGGTCGATCCAGCCCTGATTCGCGACGTCTGCACCGTTTCCGGCGGAGGGCCGACGGGTGGTTCCGCTCCGCCGTGCTGGCCGGATTCGCGCAACGCCGCCGTGGCGGGCTCAGAGCATGCCGGTTTCGAGCTTGGCCGCATCGGACATCATGGCGTGGCTCCACGGCGGATCGAAGACCAGATCCACGTCGGCCTCGACCACTGTGGGAATCATCTCCAGCTTGGTACGCGCATCGTCCACCAGGATGTCGCCCATGCCGCATCCCGGCGCGGTCAGGGTCAGTTTCACATAGACCTTGCGCTCACCTGATTCGGTCTGTTCCAGGCTCAGGTCATAGACCAGGCCCAGCTCCACCACGTTGACCGGGATTTCCGGGTCGAACACGGTACGCAGCTGGTCCCAGGCCAGCTTCTCGACGTCGGCATCGGTCGCGTCGTCGGGCACCTCGATCGGCAGCGGCGGCTCCTTGCCCAGCGCATCGGCATCGTCGCCCGCGACGCGGAACAGATTGCCGTCCACATACACGGTGAAACTGCCACCCAGGGCTTGCGTGATGTAGCCAATCTGGCCGGCAGGCAGGGTCACCACCTCGCCTTGCGGCACCATCACGGCATTGCAATCACGCACCAGGGTCACCGGCTCGCTGCTCAGACTGAAACCACTCATGCCAACATCAATCCTGTCTCCACGGGCACGACCATGTGTCGTACCCAAGCTGTGCATTATGCCGCGCCGCGCCCGCAGGCGCTTGTCCTGGATCATGGCGAGGGCGCAAATCCATCCCGCATGCGCCGACTCGATCCGTCGGCAGCGGCTATGATGGTCGCTTTGCCAGGGAACCTGACCTGATGCTTTCAACCATGCCGCGATGCGACCACCCATGAATGTGCGCAGCGTGCTGTCGCTGCTGTTCGCCCTGTTCAGTGCCGCCATGCTGGGGCTTGCCGCTGGCGCGGTGTGGATGGTGATATCGCTGTACATGCGCCATCCGCTGCCCTGGCTGGCGCTGCCGATCGGTGCCGTGCTGGCCTGGGCCATACGCGGCAGCGTGCGCCGCTCCGGTATCGGCGCCATGCTGCTGGCGGCGGGCGCCACTGCGCTGGCGGCGATCTACGCCAACATGCTGGTTGCCGGCGTGCGGATTGCAGGCAACATGGGCATGGGTCTGATCGAGGCATTGCGCACCGCGGGTATCGGCATGCTGTGGCGGCTGGCCGGCATGGCCGCGACACCGGCCGACGTCATCTGGACCCTGCTGGCGATGCTGCTGGCAGCCTGGCTTGTCCGCAAACGCGCGCCACGGCCGGCTTGACGCCGGCCCGTTTCAGCCGTCGACCGCCTTCACCTCGTTCACCAGCTCGCCCACCGCAGCCTGCCCATCGCCATACAGCATGCGGGTATTGTCGGCGTAGAACAGCGCGTTCTCGATGCCGGCGAAACCGGTACCCTTGCCGCGCTTGATCACGATCACCTGCCTGGCATTCATCACGTCGAGGATCGGCATGCCGTAGATCGGCGAGGCCGGATCGGTCTTGGCCATCGGGTTGACCACGTCGTTGGCGCCGATCACCAGCGCCACGTCGGTGGCGGCGAATTCGGGGTTGATGTCTTCCATGTCGGCAATCAGGTCGTACGGCACGCCGGCCTCGGCCAGCAGCACATTCATGTGGCCCGGCATGCGCCCGGCCACGGGATGGATCGCGAACTTCACCTTCACCCCGCGCTTGATCAGCAACTGGGCGAACTCCCACACCTTGTGCTGTGCCTGCGCCACCGCCAGGCCGTAGCCGGGCACGATCACCACGCGCTCGGCATAGGCCATCATCACCGCGGCATCGGCGGCATCGATCGGCTTCTGCGCGCCGGCGATCGCCTGCGCCTCGCCGCCGGCGGCACCGAAGCTGCCGAACAGCACGTTGCCGATCGAGCGGTTCATCGCCTTGGCCATCAACTGGGTCAGCAAGGTGCCGGCCGCGCCGACCACCATGCCGGCGATGATCATCGCCTCGTTGCCCAGCACGAAGCCCTCGAACGCCACCGCCAGCCCGGTGAACGCGTTGTACAGCGAGATCACCACCGGCATGTCCGCGCCGCCGATCGGCAACGTCATCATCAGCCCGAACAACAGCGCCAGCACGAAGAACGCCACGATCAGCGGCAGGCTGACGTGGCCACTGGCCAGCATCGCCCCGACCACGACGGCACCGGCAAGCAGCAGTATGTTGAGCAGCCGCTGGCCGGCGAACACGAAGCGCCTGTCCAGCCAGCCCTGCAGCTTGGCGAACGCGATCAGCGAACCGGAAAAACTGACCGCGCCGATCAGTGCACCGAGCACGCCCAGCGACAATTCCACCGGCGACAGCAGGGCCAGGCCTTCGGGAATGCGCGACAGCGCGTTGACCGCCCAGCTTTCCGGCCGCAGTGGCGAGGTATCGGGCACCCCCACCGGGTGCAGGATGCCCAGTGTGTGCGCGTAACCGATCAGCTCGACCGCACCGATCGCCGCCGCGGCGCCACCGCCCATGCCGTTGTACAGCGCCACCATCTGCGGCATCGCGGTCATCGCCACGCGCTTGCCGCTCCACCACGCAGCACTGACGCCGATCAGCACCGCGGCGATGATCAGCCCCCGGTTGTGCATGTCCGGCAGGAAGAACGTGGCCAGCACCGCCAGCAACATGCCGTAGCCGGCCCACACGATGCCGCCGCGCGCGGTGCGCGGCGAACTCATCCGTTTCAGGCCAAGAATGAACAGCAGTGCGGCGACGAAGTAGCACGCCTTGATCAAGGTCGGCAGCCAGGTCATCACTTGGCCCCCTTGCCGGCATCGGGCTTGCTGGATTTGAACATCTCCAGCATCCGTTCGGTCACCACGTAGCCGCCGGCAGCATTGCCCGCACCCAGCAGCACCCCGATGAAACCGATGGCGATCTCGAACGAGGTGTGCGCGTGGCCTAGCGCAATCATCGCGCCAACCAGCACAATGCCGTGCACGAAGTTCGACCCGGACATCAACGGCGTATGCAGGATCACCGGCACGCGCGCGATGATTTCGTAGCCGGTGAACGCAGCCAGCATGAAGATGTACAGTGCGAGAAAACCGTCGATCATGACCCCACCCCGTCAGAACCCAGTCGAACCTGCATCATACGGGAACCCCGTGAAACGTCGAGGCACGGCGCCAGTCACGCCCATCCTGTTGGCGTGGGGCGCGGCAGGACGAATCCCGGCGGGCCGGTCAACCCTTGCCGAGCTGCTGCGTTGAACACGAGAGTCCCGACCATGGAGCCCGAGGATGCGTCGCCCGACCCTGTGGACGTGTCGGCCATGAACAGCGCGGCCGACACGCTCGAAGCCCAATTGCTGGGCGAAAGCCGGGAAACGCCGGCCACGCTGGATGCGTTCCTCGCCCAGGTCGAGCGGCGCGCCTTCCGCATGGCCGAGATGCAACTGCGCCAGCGTGAGGACGCCATGGATGCCGTGCAGGACGCCATGTTGCGCCTGGTCAGGCATTACCGTGACAAACCCGCCACGGAGTGGGCGCCGCTGTTCTGGGGCATCCTGCGTCGGCGCATCGTCGATCTGCAGCGGCGCCGCAAGGTGCGCTCGATCGTGGTGGGCTGGCTCGGCGGTGGTCAGGATGGCGATGGCGACACCCTGCCCGTCTGGGAACCGGCCGACCCGGGCCAGGGCCCGCTGGACCGACTGCACGACGTGCAATCGTATGCCGACATGGCCACCGCGGTGCGACGCTTGCCCATGCGGCAGCGCGAAGCCTTCATGCTGCGCATGCTGGAAGGGCTGGACGTGGCCGAAACTGCCCGCGCCATGGGCTGCGGCGAAGGCAGCGTGAAAACCCATCTGTCGCGCGCCATGCACAGCCTGCGCGATCAACTGGAGGACTGGCGATGAACACGCCCCGCAACGAATCCGACTTGCCACTGGAAAAGCGCGCCCGCGCGCTCTATCTCGAGGCCGCCCGGCGCATCGACCCGGCCACTGCCGCGCGCCTGCGCACAGCACGTCGACAGGCACTCGAATCAACGCACTCCGCTGCATTCAAACCGGCACGCTGGCTGTTGCCCGCCGGCGCATGTGCAGCCATTGCACTGGCCGCCATGACGATCTGGCAGCCGGCGCCGCAGCATCGCGCCGGCAGCCTGACCCAGACTGCCGGCGTACTCGATGGCAACGTCAACGTGGACAACGAACTGCCGCCGGACGCCGACCAGACCGATCCCAACCTCTATCAGAACCTCGACTTCTATGACTGGCTGGCGGCCAACAACAGCCAGCCGACAACCGATCGGACACCATGATTCGCCATCTTCACCCGGTACTGCCGCTGCTGCTTGCCATCGTGTTCGCCGGTATGGTCGCGACACCGTTGCATGCCCAGGATGCGCCGCCGCCGAGATCAACCAACGCTGACATCCCGCCACCGCCACCGCGGCCGTGGGACAGCCTGAACCCGGCCGAGCGCGAGGTGTTGGCACCGCTGCAACCGGAGTGGAACCGGATGCCGCCACGCAAGCAGGCGCACATGCTCATGCGTGCCGAACACTGGAGCACGCTGCCGCCGGACAGGCGCGAAGAGATTCGTCAACGGATTGCGCATTGGCAGGCGATGACGCCGGAACAGCGCAAGCAGGCGCGCGCCAACGAACGCAAATTCCGCCAGTTGCCACCACAGCAGCGCGAGCAATTGCACCGCACCTTCGAACGCTTCCAGCGCTTGCCGCCGGAGCAACGCCAGCGGCTGATGCACGAATGGCGCAACTTGCCGCCGGCACAACGCCAGCGCTGGTCACAGCACCCCGGTCACGAGCATCGCCCGCCGCCGCCAGATGCGCCACCACCGCCCGGGCACGGCGGATACTAGACTCCGGCAGCCGCGTCGCACGACATGGCCGCCGGGTGGCTACGCGCTGAAGCGTGTCTCACCCGCATGACTGAGGCAGCTGCGGGCCACCAGCTCGTCATCGAAATCCGGTTTCAATGCATCGTCATGCACCAGCAGCTCGACGAAGTTGAAGACGTTGCGCGCGTACATCTCCGACGCATGCAGCGGCGCGCCGGCGGGCAGGTTCAGCGGGCCCAGGATCAGCACGCCGCCGTGCTCGACCCGTTCGCCGGGCCGGGTCAGCTCGCAGTTGCCGCCGCTTTCGGCGGCAAGATCGACGATCAGTGCGCCGGGCTTCATGCCCTCGACCATCGCGGTCGTCAGAATCTTCGGTGCCGGCCGCCCCGGCACGGCGGCGGTGCTGACCACCACGTCGAACGACTTCAGGTGATCGGCCAGCGCCTGTTGCTGGGCGGCGCGCTCCTCGGCTGACAACTCGCGGGCATAACCGCCGCTGCCGGCTGCGCTGACCCCGAGTTCGAGGAACTTGGCACCCAGCGATTCGACTTGCTCGCGGGTCTCCGGGCGCACGTCATAACCCTCGATCTGCGCGCCCAGCCGGCGCGCGGTGGCGATCGCCTGCAAGCCGGCCACGCCGGCACCGATCACCAGCACCTTCGATGGCCGGATCGTGCCGGCCGCGGTGGTCAGCATCGGGAAGAATTTCGGCGAGGCCTCGGCGGCAATCAGCATCGCGCGATAGCCGGCCACCGCTGCCTGCGAGCTCAGCACATCCATCGCCTGCGCCCGGGTCGTGCGTGGCAGCAGCTCCAGCGAGAACGCGCTCAACTTGCGCGCGGACAGGGCCGCCAGCCGCTGGCTGGCAGCGTAAGGGCGCAACTGCCCCACCACAATCGCTCCCTCGCGCATCCCGGCGTACACCGTATCGTCCGGTGGCATCACGCAGGCCAGCAGGTCGGCCTGTGCCACCACGCCGGCCTGGTCGGCAAACTCGGTATCCGCATAGGCGCCATCGGGAAAGCCCGCGGCGCGCCCGGCATCGTGCTCCAGCAACACACGCAACCCCTTGCCACGCAGTTTCTTCGCCATTTCCGGCGTAATCGCCACGCGCCGCTCCCCGGCAGCAGTCTCGCGCAAGGCGGCAACGGTGATCGGCATGGTGCATTCCCCTCTGGAGTGGTTCGGACATCTTAGCGGCAGTTGGGCCCGGCGGCTTTGATTCCGCGGCTTTGATCCGGACCTGCGCAAAAGAGTAAGCTGGCCCGCCGGTATCCGTGGCTCGCGCCACCCGGGGTCGCTGATGGAGATCCCGATGTCCGCACCAGAGCAGGTTTTGCCAGAGCAGGCTTTCGACAGTCTGCTCACCTCGGCGCGCCAGGCGCGCGAACAGGCTTACGCGCCGTATTCGAACTTTCAGGTCGGCGCGGCCCTGATCACCCGCGATGGCCGCATGTTCAATGGCTGCAACGTGGAGAACGCCGCCTACGGCCTGTGCAATTGCGCCGAGCGCACCGCGCTGTTCAATGCCATCGCCGCGGGCTGCAAACCCGGCCAGTTCGTCGCGCTGGCGGTGGTCGCCGACACCCCCGGACCGGTCAGCCCCTGTGGTGCCTGCCGCCAGGTGATGAGCGAACTGTGCGGGCCGGACATGCCGGTAATGCTGGGCAATCTGCATGGCCCGGCACGCCGCACCACGGTGGCCGCCTTGCTGCCCGACTCGTTCATCTTGCCGCTCGCCACCTGAGCGATGATGACCACGGGGCCGCCTGTGGGCCCGGATCAGCCGACCCTGTCACAGCGCCGGTTCGGCGCGATCCGATTCAGCGGAGCGCTGGGTTAAAGTGGGCACTCTTCCGACTTGATGTTATCGAGATTGTCGATGGATTCGCTCGAAACCTGCTTCGCCGCTTGTCGCGCAAATACGATAGGCCACGATCAGACCTTTCACTCGCCGTATGGCGAGCGACGCATCGTTTACGCGGACTGGACCGCCAGCGGCCGTCTGTACCGTCCGATCGAGCAGGCGCTGCTGGACCGTTTCGGCCCGTATGTCGCCAACACCCACTCGCAGAGCAGCGAGACCGGGCGCGCGATGACGCTGGCCTATCACGAGGCACACCGGATCCTGAAGGCGCACGTGAATGCCGGCCCCGAGGATCTGATCATCTCCACCGGCACCGGCATGACCGGAGTGATCAACAAGTTCCAGCGCATTCTCGGACTCAAGGCGCCACAGGGCCTGCGCCGCTTCATCGAGATTCCGCAGGCCGAACGGCCGGTGGTGTTCATCACCCACATGGAGCATCACTCCAACCAGACCTCATGGCACGAGAGCATCGCCGATGTGGTGGTGGTGCCGCCGGATCATCACGGCCTGGTCGATCTGGTCGCGCTGGAGGATCTGCTGCACCAATACCAGACACGGCCGCTGCTGATCGGTTCATTCACCGCCTGCTCCAACGTCACCGGCATATGCACGCCGTATCACGCGATGGCGCGCCTGATGCACCGCGCCGGCGGGGTGGCGTTCGTCGATTTCGCCGCCTCGGCGCCTTACGTCGACATCGACATGCATCCGGCCAATCCCGAGGAGCGGCTCGATGCGGTGCTGTGGTCGCCGCACAAGTTCCTCGGTGGCCCGGGTTCGTCGGGCGCGCTGGTTTTCAATCGCGACCTGTACTGCAACACCGCGCCCGACGACTGCGGCGGCGGCACCGTGAACTGGACCAATCCGTGGGGGCAGTATTCGTTCCTCGACGACATCGAGGCACGCGAGGATGCCGGCACGCCGGGCTTTCTGCAGACGATCAAGGCTGCCCTGGCCGTGCAGCTGAAGGACAGCATGGGCGTCGCGCGCATGCAGCAGCGCGAACAGCAAATCGTTTCGTACGTGATGGATGCGCTGCAGGCGATTCCGACGGTGCGCGTGCTTGCGCCGGAACGACGCGAGCGGCTGGCGATCTTTTCCTTTTATGTCGAGCATCTGCACTACAACCTGATCGTGCAATTGCTGAACGATCGCTTCGGCGTGCAGGCGCGCGGCGGCTGCTCGTGTGCCGGCACCTATGGCCACTACCTGCTGCATGTCGACCCGTCGCTGTCACACTCGATCACCGACCGCATCGATCATGGCGACCTGTCGGAGAAGCCCGGCTGGGTGCGCCTGTCGTTCCATCCGACCACCACGATGGCCGACATCGACCACTCCATGCATGCGTTGCGCGAGATCGTGGAACACGCCGAGGAGTGGTCCGGCGACTACGTCTACTCGCCCGTCACCAACGAGTTTTCGCACAAGGATCACGACGCCCGCGCATCGCTGGACGAGATCAGGCGCTGGTTCGACCTGGGCACGCATCACGAACCGGCGGCCAAATGAACAACAACCCGGCGGCATCCCACCCGCTCAGCCTGCTCCAGCAGCGCCATTCGACACCCTCGCGCCAGCTCGGCGAACCGGCACCGGACGAACCGACCCTGCAAGCCCTGCTCGAAGCGGCGATCCGGGTGCCCGACCACGGCAAGCTGGTGCCATTCCGGCTGATCCGCCTGCACGGCGAGGCAAAGCTGCAGTTCGGCCAGCAGCTTGCCGCGATCGCCCTGCGCAATCACCCGGAGATGTCCGAGGCCAAGCTGGAAAAGGAGCGCCTGCGCTACACCTTCGCACCGCTGGTGATGGCCGTGATCGCACGCATCGACAGCGGCAGCAAGGTGCCGGAGATCGAGCAGAAGCTGTGCGCCGGCAATGTCGCCTACAACCTGCTGCTGGGTGCCCACGCGCTCGGTTACGGCGCGCAATGGCTGACCGGCTGGGCCGCCTACGACCTCGAAGTGGCGGCCCTGCTGGGCCTGGCCGCGCATGAGCACGTCATCGGTTTCATCCATCTGGGCAGCTCACGGATCGAGGTTCCGGATCGCGACCGCCCGGCGCTGGCCGAGCTGCTGACCACATGGGTACCGTGAGCGCACCCGGCGACCGCCCCGCCGTCCACCTGGTTGACGGCAGCCTGTATGTTTTTCGTGCCTGGCACTCGATGCCGGACGAGTTCTTCGACGCCGAAGGCAACTCCGTCAATGCCGTGCATGGTTACACCCGCTTCCTGTGCGAGCTGCTCGAACGCGCCCAGCCCGAGCACATCGCGGTGGCGTTCGATGCCTCCCTGACCAGCTCGTTCCGCAATGCGATCTACCCGCCCTACAAGGCCAACCGCGAACTTCCGCCACCGGATCTCGAACGCCAGTTCGTGCAGTGCCGGGCGGTCACCGAGGCGCTCGGCATACAGCTGATGATCGACCACAGCTACGAGGCCGACGACCTGATCGGCAGCACGGTCTGGAACCTGCGGGCACTGGGTTGGCGCAGCGTGATCGTCTCCGCGGACAAGGATTTCGGCCAGCTGCTGGGCGAGCACGACGAGCAGTGGGACTACGCCCGCGGCCTGCGCTGGGGGCCGGCCGGCGTCCACGAAAAACTGGGGGTGCATCCGCATCAGGTGGCCGACTACCTCGCCCTGTGCGGCGACTCGGTCGACAACATCCCCGGCGTGCCCGGTATCGGCGCGAAAACCGCCGCCGCCCTGCTCAACCACTTCGGCAGCCTCGACGTGCTGCTCGAACGCATCGACGAAGTCGCCTTCCTGCGGCTGCGTGGCGCGGCCAGCTGCGCCGCCAGGCTGCGCGAGCATGCCGATCAGGCCCGGTTGTGCCGCAAGCTGACCCGCATCGCGCTGGATGCGCCCGGTGCCAGCACGATCGAAGTGTTGCAACGGCGGCACGCCGAACCGGCCGCGCTGGATGCGCTTGGCGAACAACTGGGCTTCGGCGCCTTCACCCGCAGCCGGCTGCGCGCGCTGCTGCGCTGAGCCAGCGGTTGTCGCTGCCGCGGCGACGCGGCAACATGGCCGCCGACGCCCTCGCCGTGATCACCGATGAACGATGCTGCCAGCCGTATTCCCGCCGATGCCGATGCGCCGGTCGAAACCCTGTGCGAAGGCCGCTGGCTGAGCCTGCGCAAACGCGGCCGCTGGGAGTACGCCGAGCGCAACAACCCTGCCGGTGCCGTCATCATCCTGGCGCTGACACCGGACGACAAGGTGCTGTTCGTCGAGCAATACCGCGTATCGATCCTGCAGAACACCATCGAGATGCCGGCCGGCCTGATCGGTGACCTGGCCGACCAGCCCGATGAGTCCGCGCTGGTGGCGGCACGACGCGAGCTGGAGGAGGAAACCGGCTACCGTTGCCAGCGCGTGGAGTTCATCCATCGTGGCCCGTCGTCATCCGGCATGAGCACCGAGATGATCGCCTTCGTGCGGGCATGGGACCTGCAAAAGGTCGGCCCCGGCGGCGGTGACGAGACCGAGAACATCGTGGTCCACGAAATACCGCGCAACGAGGCCGGCGCGTGGCTGTTCGCGCGTGCCGCCGAGGGCTACTCGATCGACCCCAAGCTGTTTGCCGGGCTGTGGTTTCTCGATCATGGCCCGTGACCCCACAGAAATCCGGTGGATTGAAACCTAAAGTTTTCACCTGATCGGCCGTTTACGGAGGTTATCTTCCCTGACACAGGAGTTGCCTCCATGAAATATCGTCTACTTGTTCCCGCGCTTTGCCTGCTTGCCCCGCTGGCGGCCCAGGCAGCATGCTCCTCTACCGATTTCGCGATCAAGGATTTCGCTGTCACTCCTGGTGCACATGGCAGCCTGAGCATGGCTGGCGAGCTGGTGAACAATTGTGCCGAGGCGGCCGCCGCGCAGGTCGAGGTCCAGGCCAAGGATGCACAGGGCAATGTCGTGCAGGCCAAGAAAGCGTGGCCGGCGGGCACCACCAATATTGCGCCGGGACAATCCGTGAAGTTCAATGTCGGCCGTCAGTTCCACTACGAGCAGAGCATGCAGGCCTATACCGCCGGCATAGTCAACGTACGCAGCTGGTAAGCCACGGCATCAACTGCAGCCTTCGCGACTGATCGGCATCACATCGATCAGTCGCAAGCAGGGATCCTCAACAAAAAGCATGCGATCAGCCACCGCTGATC
>DATMTH010000055.1:0-6129 GCA_035564915.1 Rhodanobacter sp. | reverse complement strand
AAGAGCATCGCGGCTGAAGCCGCTCCGGCAATTTCGCTGTCAGCCAGCTGGCACGGGGCAGTGCAGGCTGGCACAGATCACCCGCAGCAGCTCGGCCTCTTCCACGCTGACTTGGCCATCCGCATCGATGGCGGCGACGAGGCTCTGGACGAGTACATCCTTGGCTGCCGGCATCAAGCCATCCAGATCATCCAGCGCCTGCTCGAAGGCGGGTTGCCACGCCGCCGGCAACGCTTGCCAGGCGAGTGTCGCGCCGGGGAATGCCACCTGCATCGACAGCAGCCATGCGCGTCGTGCACCCGCTTCGTCGGAGCAACCGGCTGCCGCCACCACGGCGCACACCAGCATCACGCTGTCACGGCAGGTGGGCAGTTTTTTCACGCCGTCGGTCGGCGCGCTGCGCGGCTGCCGCGCCTCCAGCAGCTGCAATCGAAGCAGCCGTGCCAGGCAGTATTCGTTGATGTCGACCCGCCCGTCGGCGCGCACCACCGCGTCCAGCGTATCGAGCAGGGTCTGCTGTCGTCCGGCCGGCAATTGTTTCAAGGCCGGAAAGGCCAGCGCGGCCAGCGGCAGGCGCAAGATCGGTGACAGTGCGCCGACCTCGTCGGTCGCACCTTGCACAGCGCGCTGCACATCGTCACCAAACGCGTCGGCAACGATACGACGCTGCGCGGGCAGCAGATTCGCATCGGCCGACACCGCCAGCGCCAGCACCACGGCCAGCGCGGATTCCGGCTGCTGCACCGCTGCCTTCAGGGTCTCGGGTATGGCCTGATGCATCGCCGCTGCGTGCTCGTAACCTGACGGAGCGGCGGCAGCGGCGACCGCCGCGACCTGTGCACCGCCAGCCAGCGCCGCCGCACCCGGCAGCGGCATGGGCATGCCGCGAAACGGTGGCGGCGGCGACGAATCGGTCCTGGCGACAGGTTCGGCGGCAGCGGCCGAAGTGCGCGCGGCAGTGGCCTGCAACGATGTCGCCAGCCGCGCCAGCTCCTCTTCGCGGAAACCCGGTTCCAGCGCGCGAATGCGATCCATCAGCGGCGGGTGCGTGGCGAACAGGGCATTGAACTTGTCGGCCTCGCCGAACAGCATGTGCGCCACTTCGTGCTTGTTCGCCGCCTGCAGTTGCGAGCCGTCGGCCAGTATCGCGATCTTCTTCAGGGCACCGGCGATGCCGTCGGTCTGGCGGGTGAACTGCACCGCCGACGCATCGGCCAGCGACTCGCGCGAGCGCGCCACCGCGGCCTGGATCAGCCGCGCGAAGAAATAGCCGATATAGCCCACCACGATCAGCGCCAGGCCGATCATCCAGACCTGACCGCCACCGCCATCGCGTCGACTGCTGCGGCCACCACCGAACCAGATCACCCGACGCCCGACGATCGCCAGCACCAGGATGCCGAACAGCAAACCCATCAGGCGGATATTCAGCCGCATGTCGCCATTCAGCACATGGCTGAACTCATGCGCGATCACGCCCTGCAGCTCGTCGCGACTGAGCTGATCGAGGCAGCCCTGGGTGACACACACGGCGGCGTCGGATACCGAGTAACCGGCAGCGAAGGCATTGATGCCCGGCTCGTCCGGCATCAGGTAGATATCCGGCACCGCTACGCCGGCAGCGATCGCCACCTCCTCGATCACATTGCGCAGTCGACGCAAGGCGGGATCGCGGGTATCCGGCGGCACCGGCACCGCGCCGACACTTTCGGCCACCGACTTGCCGCCGCCGGACAGACTCATGATGCGGAACAGCGAGCTGAGCCCGATGCCGGCCAGCACGATCACGGTGCTGGCAAACAGCAGCGGCAGATTCGATGCGGCCGGCTCGCCCTCTACCGGGCGATGGCCCATGGCGATCCAGACCACCGCGTCGATCGTCGCCACGATGGCGACCACCGCCAGCACGAACAGCGCCACCAACCGTCGGCTGCTGCCGCGTACCCGCGCCTGTTGCGCAAAGAAGTCCATCGGAGCTCCGTGTATGCAGCGCGGCTGAGCCGCGCTGCCGTGACGATCAGCTGAAGGAAACCTTCGGCGCGTCACGCACGGCCGGATCCTCGATCTTCAGCGGCTCGGCCGCGACGAAGCCGAAGCTGTTGGCCACGAACGAGGCCGGAAACACCTCGCGCTTGTTGTTGTAGGTCAGCACCGAGTCGTTGTATGCCTGCCGTGCGAACGCGACGCGGTTCTCGGTCGAGGTCAGTTCCTCGGAGAGCTGCATCATGGTCTGGTTGGCCTTCAGATCCGGATACGCTTCCTGCAGCGCGAACAAATGACCCAAAGTTTGTGTCAAAGCATTTTCGCTGGCGCCCAACTGCTGCATCGCGGCCGGATCGCCCGGGT
Source organism: Rhodanobacter sp. (assembly GCA_035564915.1). GTDB lineage: Bacteria > Pseudomonadota > Gammaproteobacteria > Xanthomonadales > Rhodanobacteraceae > Rhodanobacter. The sequence continues at coordinate 3,783 of DATMTH010000055.1, read as the reverse complement.
TGGCCTTGGCACCGGCCAGCCCGCTCACCGCCGCATTGCGCGCCTGCACCACCGCCTCAAGCGTACCCCGCTCATGGGCCAGGTAGCCCTTGGCTGTCTCGACCAGATTCGGAATCAGGTCGTGGCGGCGGGTCAGCTGAACGTCAATTTGCGCAAAGGCATTCTTGTAGCCGTTGCGCGAAGTCACCAGTCCGTTGTAGATCGCCACGAAGTACAAGACAATCAGGACGACGACAACCAGGAAAATGATCAGACCCATTGGCAAGCTCTCCACCCGATGGCGCATCCCCACGCCGGAATATCCCCAGAATACCATGCAGTTTCAAAAGATCTTCCTGCTCATCGCAGGCACACTTGGCCTGGCCTGCGCGCCTGTTGGCGCGGCACCGGCCACGGCACCGGACAGCAGCAGCCAGCATGCTCGCCAGCCCGTGCTGCCTGCGGCACGCATCAAGCACACCACGGCCGACTACACGCGCTGGCTGAAGACCCTGGCCGCGCGCAACGACGTCGCCGGCCTGGCCACCGCCATTGTCGTGGACGACAAGGTCGTCTACGAGGGCACCGCGGGTTATGCCGATGCAGCCACTCGACAGCCGGTCACGCCGGATACCGTGTTCAGGCTGGCCTCACTTTCCAAGGCTTTCGCCACCGCCCTTGCCGGACTGCTGGTGGACGACGGCAAACTCAGCTGGGACACGCGACTGGTCGATGTGCTGCCGTACTTCAAGCTCAAGGACATGGATGCCGCCGCACACGCCACGGTGAGCGACATCCTCGGCCAGAGGATCGGTCTGCCGCGCAACACGTACGACAACATGCTCGAGGGTGACATCCCCTACGAGGAACTGGTGCGCAAGCTGGACGAAGTCGACATGACCTGCGGCGTCGGTCAATGTTATGGCTATCAAAACATCGCCTTCAGCATGATCGGTGATGTCGTGCTGGCGCGAACTGGCGACTTCTTCTACCACCAGGTCGACAAGCGCCTGTTCTATCCGCTGGGCATGCGCACTGCCAGTTATGGCCGTGCCGCGCTGGAGTCGAGCGAGAGCTGGGCACGACCGCACCATGCCGGGCGCCATGGCTGGATACCGTTTGAACCCAGCGAAACCTACTATCGCGTCGCACCGGCAGCCGGCGTCAACGCCAGCCTGCGCGACATGGAGAAATGGCTGATCGCGCAGATGGGCGGTCGGCAGGATGTGCTTCCCGATGCGTTGCTGGATGTGCTGCATGCTCCGGGCGTGGCCACGCCGAGCGAACTGCGGGCCACCCCATGGCGCCGTGCACGCCTGACCGACGCGCATTACGCACTCGGCTGGCGTGTCTACAAATACGCAGGTGAAACATTGATCTATCACGCTGGTGCCGTGGCCGGCTACCGCACCATGATCGGCTTTTTCCCGAAGTACCACTTCGGCGTGGTGACCTTGTGGAACTCCACCGGCCCCACGCCCAGCGGGCTGATGCCAATGGTGTTCGACGAGCTGCTTGGCTTGCCGCATGTGGACTGGACCGGCCTCGAAAGCCCGCCGAAGCCATCGGCAACGAAGTCGCCTCGACGCCACCGCAAGGCGCGCCATCGCTGAACTCGCCGGATTCCACTTTGTCGCAACGAAGAACGGCGCATGGAAACCATGCGCCGTTCTTCGTCATGAACACCTTGCAGTGAAGATCAGAGCTTGAACTCGATCCGCTGTTGCTGCATGGCACTGGGAACCGCCACACCGTCCTTCATGGCCGGCGTGAAGCGGTAACGCTCGATCGCCTCCATCGCTGCGCGATCGAAAATCCGGCGCGGCTGCGATTCAACCACTTTCACGTCCCTGGGACGACCTTCGGCGTCGACTATGAACGACACCACCACCCAGCCTTCCTGATGCGAGCGCACGGCCCCCGGCGGGTAGTGTGCCGGCGGGGACTTGATCAACACCGCGGCACTGGTCTGTCCCGAGGCACTGCCTGCACCCGCCGCAGCCACGGCAGGGGCAGTTTCCGGCTTCGATGCCGGCGCCTGCTTGCTGGCCTCCGCCTTTGCTTCCTGCGCCGCCTTCTGCTGCGCAGCCAGTTGCTCCTGCTGGGTGGCCAGTTGCTCGGCAGCCAGCTTGTCGGCTGCAGCCTTTTGTGCCGCCAGCGCGGCAGCCTTCTGATCGTCGAGCGCCTGCTGTTGCTGCTTGTCCAGCGTCTTGCGCTGCGCATCCAGTTTCGAGCGCAGGATGGTCAGCGTGAAATTGGCCGGATCGGCCTTGGCCAGCAAATCGATCTGACGCTGCGCCTCGCCGAAATCCCGCGCATTGATCGCCTGTTCCGCCGAGTTGGCGGCGAACGGGAAGGTTTCGCGCAACGCGTCTGAAGCCACCTTGTTGCCGGGATCTTTTTCCAGCACACGCAGGTAGAACTCGAATGCATTGTTTCCGGCCGGCGCCAGGTAGCGCTGCTCACTCATGGCCGAGCGCGCTTCGGAAATCAGCTGGCTGACGTCCATCCCTTCCACATTGGCCGGAGGAGGTGCCGCCCGGGTTGCTGCCGCAACCGGTGTGGACGGATGACCGCCCGAGTCGGCCATGATCAGTTCCTGGTGCGGCTTGATGATCAGGAACCATGCCCCGATAGCCAGCAGGACAAACACGGCAATGATGGCGATGACGACGGGCCGGATGGCCCCGCGCGCACGCTTGCGCATATCAAGTATGTATCGGGTATCCATGGTCTCTCACTGAGTGTCGACAGATACCCGCGCTTTTTCCCCCTGTAGGAGCAGTGCATCCCCCGGATTCACTGCGGCGCGGATGTGCGAAAGGTAACCGCATTGGCACGGTACGGCAATGGCGGGCTTGCATGGGCGGACTCGCATGGGAAACGGAGAGTGCCTGCCCGCCTGGCCGTGGACTGTGACCTCGCCGCGACGAAGCCAACCGCATGAGAGCTCGAAACCCGCTGGCAGGCAATCCCGAATCACGCGACGGCGCAGTGGCCCGGCCCCAAAAACGAAAAATCCCGGACGAGACCGGGAGGGATGTCTGGCGAAGTACCCTCCCCGCGCTGGGCACCGCGGGGAGGGAAGTCGATCACATATCTTGTTAGATGTAACGCATGTTGCCTGTGACTTACTTCTTCGCTTTGGCTTTGGCCTTGGCTTTCGGCTTGGCGGTCTTGGTGGCCTTCACCACCTTGGCCGCAGCAGGCTTCTTCGCGGCAGCTTTCTTCACCGCGGGCTTCTTCGCGGCTTTTTTCACGGCAGTCTTCTTGACCGCCTTTTTCGCGACCTTCTTTACAGCCGCTTTCTTGACCGCCTTCTTGGCGGCGGTCTTCTTGACGGCCGTCTTCTTGGCAGCCGCCGGCTTCTTGGCAGCAGCCTTCTTCACGGCAGGCTTCTTGGCGGCGGCCTTCTTGGCAGCCGGTTTCTTTGCAGCAGGTTTCTTGGCAGTGGCCATAGTTCGTCTTAGCTCCTCATCAGTTGGCAGTGGTTGCCCAGTAAAAGCGTGCAGGAACGCTTCGACCAACAAGTCGCTGTTGGTAGCGTGCCGAAGATTGTTCACCTGGCGGTGCGTGCGCAAATCAGAAAGACGTCGTAGAACGTGCAACGGAATCGAGACCGTAATCTTGCGTACCGCGTTGGCCTTTTCACCGTGCTCGACATAAGGCTTGATGAATTTTGCTGTCGCCATAAAACGCATTCCCCGTGATCTGCTGCGAAAGCTATCCCTGAAGATTTCAACTGTCAATTGATTTCAACCATGAAATCAAACCCCATGCTCGCCGCTGATCCGGCCCGATCAC
>DATMTH010000054.1:0-1538 GCA_035564915.1 Rhodanobacter sp. | reverse complement strand
TTCCGAGCGATATTGCGTGCCGCTGTCCGGACCTTGCCGGTTGAGTTCGGTGGGATCGTGGGCCACGGCGAAATACACCTGCAACAACTGGCCGTAGCTGACCACCGACGGATCGAAGCGCAGCTCGATCGACTCGGCATGGCCGGTGTCGCCGTCACTGACATCGGCATAGTTCGCGGTCGCCGCGCTGCCCCCGGTGTAGCCGGCCCAGACATGGCGCACGCCGCGCACGTGCTCGAACACGGCCTGCATGCCCCAGAAGCAGCCACCGGCGAACACGGCGGTGCGGTCGCCCTGGGGCGTCGTCAGCTTGGGGGCATCGAGAGTGGGCGCGGGTACCGGGCGCTCCGCGGCGCTGGCACTGCAGGCGGCAAGCCCGGCCAGGAGCACCAGGGCAACGAAGTGGGCGAGGGGACGATGACGCATGGCGAAACTCCGCAGCGGTGGGTACCTGTTGATTCGCTGCATCGGTTTGCCCGGTTACCTGATCGATGCCAGGCCGGGCGCGGGAGGCCGGTGGTATCGTGATAGTCCCGCCTGTCAAAAATGCCATGAGTGACGATTTCGACCTGAACGCCTATCTGCGACGCATCGGCTATCACCCGACGCCGGCCGTCGATGTGCAAACGCTGCGCGGGTTGGCCGTGGCCCATGTCGCGGCGTTGCCCTTCGAGAACCTCAACCCGTGGCTTGGCATGCCGGTGCTGTTGTCGGTCGATGCGTTGCAGCGCAAATTGGTGCAGGGTGGCCGTGGCGGTTACTGCTTCGAGCAGAACGGGCTGTTTGCCGCTGCCTTGCGCGCGATCGGTTTCGAGGTGCAGACCTTGATCGCCCGGGTGCTGTGGAACCGGCCCGAGGATGCGATCACCGCGCAGACCCACATGCTGTTGCAGATCACGCTGGATGGCGAAAGCTGGCTGGCCGACGTGGGTTTTGGCGCGCTGGCGCTGGCGGGCGCGCTGCGTCTGCAACCCGATATCGAACAACCCACCGCGCTGGAGCCGTTCCGCCTGTTGCAGCACGGCGACGAATGGGTCATGCAAGGCTGCGTGCGCGGCGCGTGGCTGCCTTTGTACCGCTTCGACCTGACACCACACCCGCCGATCGATTACGAGGTGGCCAACCACTACGTTTCGACCCACCCGCAATCGCATTTCGTGAATCTCCTGATCGTGGATCGAACGGCATCGGACCGGCGCCTGAGCCTATGCGACCGCGAGTTCACCGTGCGCCGGCTGGGTGCCGAGCCGGAGCGGCGCACATTGCGCAGTGTCGCCGAGTTGCGGCACGTGCTGGAAAGCGAATTCCTGCTGCGACTTCCTGACGAGGACGCGCTGGATCGCCGGCTGGAGGCGTTGCCTGAGGGGGATTGAGGTGGCGGCGTGGCTTCGACTTCGCGCCTGCGGCGCTACGCTCGGCCCGAACGGCCCATCGTTCGCCCACCAGGTTTGACGATCTTTTGTGGAGCCCGCTCGCGGGCGATGCCGTTGTTTTGAGTTTCTCTCTGTCCACCATGGCAAGAGCATCGCCCGCGAGCG
>DATMTH010000053.1:0-2616 GCA_035564915.1 Rhodanobacter sp. | reverse complement strand
GCCTACCTGCTGCCCTACATCGAGGCGGAAAAGCTGCGCACCGGCGACACCGGCAAGAGCAACGGCAAGATCGTGATGGCCACGGTCAAGGGCGACGTGCACGACATCGGCAAGAACATCGTCGGCGTGGTGCTCCGCTGCAACAACTTCGACGTGACCGACCTGGGCGTGATGGTGCCGGCGCAAAAGATCCTCGACACCGCGATTGCCGAGAACGCCGACATGATCGGCCTGTCCGGCCTGATCACCCCGTCGCTGGAAGAAATGGCCAACGTCGCCAAGGAAATGCAGCGACGCGACTTCCACATCCCGCTGCTGATCGGCGGCGCCACCACCTCGCGCGCGCACACCGCACTGAAGATCGAGCCGCACTACAAGGCCGGTACCGTGTGGGTGAAGGATGCCTCGCGCGCGGTCGGCGTGGCGCAGTCGCTGGTCAGCAAGGAGCTGGTCGACGACTTCCTGGCCAAGGTGCGCGCCGACTACGTCGACGTGCGCGAACGCCATCGCAACCGCGGCCCCGGCAAGAAACTGGTGTCGCTGGAAAAAGCCCGCGCCCAGCGCTACCGCTGCGACTGGGCCAGCTACGAGCCGCCGCAGCCAAAACAGCCTGGCGTCACGGTATTCGACGACTACGACCTCTCGGTGATCCGCCAGTACATCGACTGGACCCCGTTCTTCCAGGCATGGGAACTGGCCGGTCACTACCCCGCCATCCTCACCGACGACGTGGTCGGCCCCCAGGCCAGCGAACTGTTCCGCGATGCCCACGCGATGCTGGACAGGATCATCGCCGAAAAGTGGTTGACCGCCCGCGCCGTGATCGGCCTGTGGCCCGCGGCCAACATCGGCGACGACGTGGAGATCTACACCGACGCCAGTCGCCGCACGCCGTTGGCGGTATTGCACAGCCTGCGCCAGCAGGCCGACAAGCCGCCCGAACGCCCCGACCTGTGCCTGGCCGATTTCATCGCGCCGAAGGAGTTCGACAAGCCCGACTGGATCGGCGGCTTCGCCGTCACTGCTGGCCTTGGCATCGAGGAGCACCTCAACCGCTTCCTGGCCGATTACGACGACTACTCCTCGATCATCCTCAAGGCCCTGGCCGACCGTCTCGCCGAGGCCTTCGCCGAGCACATGCACGAACGCGTACGCAAGGAATTCTGGGGCTTCGTGCCGGATGAGGCGCTCGACAATGATGACCTGATCGCCGAGAAATACCGCGGCATCCGCCCTGCTCCCGGCTACCCCGCGTGCCCCGAACACACCGAGAAAGCCACGCTGTTCCAGTTGCTGGACGCCACCAAGAACGCCGGCATCGAGCTCACCGAAGGCTTCTCGATGTACCCGGCTGCTGCCGTCTCCGGCTGGTACTACTCGCACCCGGACAGCCAGTACTTCGTGGTCGGCCGCCTCGGCAAGGAACAGGTCGAGGACTATGCCCGCCGCAAGGGCTGGACACTGCAGGAAGCCGAGCGCTGGCTGGCCTCCAATCTCGACTACGAACCGGAATGACCCCGTAGGAGCGCCCCCCTGTGCGCGATGCTTTCCGTCACCTGGCGAAGAGCCATCCCGCACAGGGTGCGCTCCTGCCAATGGGGCACGACAGATACTGTCACACCGTGGCGTCACCCGTGATCGCGTTCTTCCGATGCCGCAGGTGCACGATCAGGTTGTAGACCGAGACGAACACCGGGAAGAAATTCGAGAGAATGCCCACCGAATCGTTCTTGCCGGCGATGAAATAGGCCAGCAACAGCATGCTGCCGCACACCGACAGCACCCAGAACGCCAGCGGCATCACCACCCGCTTGTACTTGCGCGTGTAGTACAGCTGCACGAACCAGCGACTGGTAAACATCAGCGTACCGGCGAAGCCCACTATCTTCCACGGCGTCAACTGGAAGTGCTGCAACGCCTGCAGGACATGCGACATGTGAAATTCCTTGGATCGGTCGGCCTCGTGGGGCCGCCATTCTAGCAACGCCCGCCATTTCCGCCCCTTTCGCCGGCATCCACCAGTTGACCTCGGTCCCGTCACCCCGTATATTTGCGCGCTCTCGGCGGGCGGTTAGCTCAGCGGTAGAGCACTGCCTTCACACGGCAGGTGTCACAAGTTCGATCCTTGTACCGCCCACCACTCAAGATCGTCGAAAAAGGCCACCTCGCAAGGGTGGCCTTTTTTGTTGCGACGGCGGCCTGTCCAGGCCCGCAAAGAGCCGCCAGCCGAGCAGGCGCGACGCCGCTCGTCCACGCAGACACCCGCCAGCCACCCGACGTCGCAGGCCGCGAGACTCGTCGATGCCACGCTAGAGGCGACATCCACCGCTTAACTCGTGGACAATCCCGGTCCAGAGTGCAACCGAGCCCGCCGTGACAGCAAACCGCGATACCTCGCCCGCCCCGGCGATCCAGCCCGGCCTGATGGTCGTCCATGGCAACCGCCTGGAAGACCTGCGCGACCTGCTGCTGGCGTGGCTGGCCAAGGCGCCGCTGGCACCGCTGGAAGACGAGTTGATGCTGGTGCAGAGCAACGGCATCGCGCAGTGGCTGAAGATGGCGCTGGCGCGCGCGCCGGCAGCGGGCGGCATGGGCATCAGCGCGGCGGTGGACATG
>DATMTH010000052.1:0-4243 GCA_035564915.1 Rhodanobacter sp. | reverse complement strand
GGACTGAACGGCGGTCACACGGGTGACCCGCGGGCAGGCCGACGATACGGCGCATGATGCGCCAGACACACCGATGGAGTTGAGATGGAAGCGCAGATGACCACCTTGTCCGCGGGCATCCTGTTGTTCCTGATCATGGATCCGCTGGGCAATATCCCGTTGTTTCTCAGCCTGCTCAAGGATGTGCCGCCGAAGCGGCGCCGCCACGTCATGGTGCGCGAACTGCTGATCGCGCTGGGCGTGTTGCTGGCATTCCTGTTCGGTGGTCAGTACATCCTGCGTCTGCTGCAACTCAAGCAGGAGTCGATCAGCATTGCCGGCGGTATCGTGCTGTTCCTTATCGGCATCAAGATGGTGTTTCCGCCGGCCGATGGCAGCGGCATCTTCGGCAAGACCGGTGGCGGCGAGCCGTTCATCGTGCCCATGGCGATTCCTGGCGTGGCTGGCCCCTCGGCGATGGCGGCACTGCTGTTGCTGACCAACACCCAGCCAGGTCGTACCGCCGACTGGACCATCGCGCTGCTGCTGGCCTGGCTGGCCAGTTCGCTGATCCTGCTCAGCGCCACCTACCTGTTCCGCTGGCTCGGCGAGAGCGTGCTGACCGCGCTGGAGCGCGTGATGGGCATGCTGCTGATCGCGCTTTCGGTGCAGATGTTCATGGCCGGCGTGGCGTCGTTCCTGCGCACGGGCGTCTGAGCCTCGAGCAGGCATTCGCGCCGGACGCCTGCGGCATCCAGATCCGGCAAGTGTGCGCCAAGCCGCGGAAAGCACTCATGATCGGGTATAGGCCGATGCGCGGATGTGGCGCGGCATGATGGCCTGGGCGATCGGTGGAGGCTCGCCATGTTGCTGATTTCAAAAGCTTCGCGCCTCTGTTCCGGGCGGCCTGTGGCCGGACCGGGGTAACGTGTAAACGTTACAAGAATGTCATACAATGACGTTACAATCATTTAACAAAGCCGCGGACGGGATGGTCCAGCGTGCCGAAGTTCTTGCGGTCCATGTCCTGTTGGGATCGCACAATTGGGGTTGCAGATCGTGTCGATGTAGCCGGGCTTTCGCCGGGCTCAACCACGTTTTTGACCTTCAAACCAGAGTTTCCTTTCGTTGCGAGCCTGAGGGTCGATCAAGAATGAATAGCCGAATTCGCGCCAAACTCCTGCCGTTTGCCATTGCTTCGTTGCTGGCGGCGTCGGTGCCTGCCATCGCGCAGGACACTTCCTCCTCGATCAGTGGCCGCGTGCTTGACGCGAACGGCCAGCCGGTGGCTGGTGCCACCGTGCAGATCGTGCACGAGCCATCGGGCACCACCAAGATCACTACCACCGATGCAAATGGTCGCTATTCCTCGCAGGGCCTGCGCGTGGGTGGTCCGTTCGACGTGACCGTCTCCAAGGCCGGCATGGCGCAGGCGGAGCAGGACAACGTCTACCTGCAATTGGCGCAGGAATCGGCGATCAACCTCACCATGGGTGGCGCCAGCGAAAAGGCGGCGGTTGATCTGAACGGGGTCACCGTCTCGGCAAGCTCGCTGGCCCAGACCTTCTCACCGGACAACAAGGGCATCTCGACGAATGTGTCGAGCCGCGAGATCGAAGCGACGCCGACACCCGACCGCTCGATTCAGAACATCGTGCGCCTCGATCCGCGCATCGTGGTCACCGATCGCGCCGCCGGTTCGTTCTCGGCCATCGGCCAGAACAGCCGCTACAACAACATCACGGTGGACTCGGTCAGCGCCAACGACCCGTTCGGCCTGAACGCGAACGGATTGCCGACCCTGGGCACGCCGATTTCGCAGGACACGATCGAGGAATACAATATCTCGACCGCGAACTATGACGTGGCCACCCGGCGCGGCGTGGGCGCCACGGTCAACGCGGTGACCAAGAGTGGTACCAACGATTTCCACGGTTCGGTCTACTACGTATTCCAGAACCAGAACATGATCGGCAAGAACGAGGCCGACGCCAAGTTCAACGGCTTTGATCGCCAGTGGACCGGCGGCGCCACCGTCGGTGGTCCGATCATCAAGGACAAGCTGTTCTTCTTCGTCTCGGCCGAGAAGAGCAAGCAGATCGGTTCGGGCAGCCCGTATGGTCCGGAAGGCAGTGGCGCCAGCGTCATCGTGAAAGGGCTCACCCCCGACATGATCCAGCAGGTGCGCGACATCGCCGCCAGCAAGTACGGCATCACCGACATCGGCTCCGCCGGTGGTGGCAACGCCGATCTGGAAGACAAGCGCTACCTGGGCAAGATCGACTGGAACATCAGCGACAGCCATCGTGCCAGCTTCACCTTCGCCCAGACCAAGGAAAGCAAGCCGACCATCGGCGGCACCAGCAGCAAACTGGTGCTTTCCAGCGGCTGGTACAACTCCGAGACCAAGAACACCAGCTACGCGTTGCATTTCTACGATGACTGGTCCGATTCGTTCTCGACCGATACCACCATTTCGTACGCCAAGTTCCACAAGGGCAACAGCCCGGTGGCTGGTGGCGACCTGCCGGACATCACCGTGTACCCCGTCGGTTTCCGCAACGGCGCACAGGTGGAGTTCGGCACCAACTATTCGTACCAGGCCAACGTCCTGGACGTGAAGACGCTGAATGCCGCATGGGCAGGCACGTATTACGCCGGCGACCACACCATCAAGGGTGGCTTCGACTACGAGAGGGATACCACCTACAACCTCTTCCTGCAGAACTATTTCGGCAGCTACACGTTCGAGGACGGCAACGGTCTGAGCGGGCTGGAGAACTTCGCGAACGGCAACTACTACCAGTACCGTTACAGCCGCCCGGCCGATGGCCTGAGCCTGAACGACGTCGCGGCCAACTTCGAGCTCAAGCAGTGGGGCGTCTTCCTGCAGGACACCTGGCAGGTCAACAACAACCTGTCGGTGCAGTACGGCGTGCGCGTCGACATCCCGCTGATGAGCGACCGGCCGATCTACAACCCGACCTTCGCGGCCGCGTTCGGCCGCAGCAACCAGACCACGATCAACGGCAACCGCGTGGTGCAGCCGCGCATGTCGTTCAACTACAGCTTCGACACCGAGCACATGACCCAGCTGCGCGGCGGCGTGGGCCTGTTCGTGTCGAATCCGCCGGGCGTGTGGCTGGGCAACATCTTCTCCAACTCCGGCATGACCCAGACCCAGTTCAACTGCGGCCCGACCCAGAAGGGCTGCAACAGCAACCTGCCGGCATTCAGCCCCAATCCGAATGCGCAGAACGACGGTACCCCCGGCACCGGCCAGATGACGGTGAACACCATCTCGCCGGGCTTCCGCATCCCCAGCGCGTGGAAGTTCAGCCTGGGCTTCGACAAGGAACTGCCGTGGTGGGGCCTGATCGCCACCGCGGACTACCAGCACATCAAGCAGCGCGACGCGATCTGGTTCCAGAACATCAACACCGGCGCGCCCACCGGCGTGCTGCCCGACGGCCGCCAGAGCTTCTTCCGCTATCCGAACCTGGATCCCAAGGCGAAGAACCAGACGGTGACCTACAACGCCAACCCGGCGTTCTCCAACGCCAACATCAACCTGGCCAACTCCAGCAAGGGCAAGGCCGACAGCCTCACCCTGGCGCTGAAGAAGCCGTTCGCGGACGGCTGGATGGCGATGACCGGCATCACCTGGGGCCGCTCCACCGAGGTGAACCCGGGCACCTCCAGCGTGGCGCTGTCCAACTACTCGAAGAACTACCTGACCAACCCCAGCGAGAACGTGGCCAGCACCTCGAATTACTCGATCCCGTGGCGGGTGATCGCCTCGCTGACCTGGCAGCACCGCTTCTTCGGCGATTACGCCACCACGTTCGGCGCGTTCTTCGACGGTCACTCGGCTTCGCCGTACAGCTGGACGTTCGGCAACGATGCGAACGGCGACAGCTTCGCCAACGACCTGGTGTTCATCCCGAAGCCGGGCCAGGTGGAGTTCCGCCAGGGCACCGATCCGGCCCTGATCCAGCAGTTCTACGACTACATCCAGGGCAACCAGTACCTGCGCGACCACGCGGGCAGCATCGCCAGGCGCAACGGTGCCCGTGCCGGCTGGATCAACCAGCTGGACCTGAGCTTCAGCCAGGAGATCCCAGGCATCTTCAAGGGCAACAAGGGCGAGGTGCGGCTGGACATCTACAACTTCGGCAACATGCTCAACAAGAACTGGGGCATCGAGAAGCGCGTGCCCTTCCCGGGGGCGCGCGCGCTGGCCGACTTCTACGGCGTGGATACG